>JBEGMG010000250.1:0-7841 GCA_041183165.1 Actinomycetota bacterium
CCCAGAGGCAGTGCAGGAGGCCTCGACCGTCGTTGGATCCGATGTACATCCCCGGGCGCTTGCGCACGGCGTCGAGGCCCTCGAGTACGGCGAGATCGCGGGCGGAGTAGCCCGACTCCCCTGCACCCTTCGCCTTCGAGGCGGCCGCGGCCTTTGCCATGCAAGCAGGCTAACGATCGAGGGACTCCGACCCGCGACGACGCGTCGCGACGGGCAGCCTGTGAATCCCCTCACAAAATCCGGGCCGGGTGCGGCGCGTCGCTGGCTCTCGGTGCGCGGGAATGCGGAACCCGTGTGAGAGTGTTACTGCGAGCGTCACCTGAGGAGGTCGCCGATGTCCGCTCTCACCGCCACTGCCAGCCTGACCGCGAACGACCGCTGCGACGGCTGCGGAGCCCAGGCTTACGTACGCGTGCGCCTGGCGACCGGCGGCGAACTCCTCTTCTGCGGCCACCACTGGGGCCGCCACTCGGAGGCCCTTTCCGCGCAGGCAGTGGAAGTCGTCGACGAGACCGACCGCCTCGCTGAGGCACCGGCGACCACCGAAGCCTGACTCACCGAGGCAGGGGCACGCCCTGCTCGTACGTGAAAACGTCCTCCGGATCCCACTTCCCCTTGACTCGCGTCAGCCCCACTGCGCCCAGCGCGCTCGCCGCGAGCAGTTCCCTACGGTTCAGTGACCCCACCTGTCCAGGCTAATGCCGGCGGCCGCGCAGGCGCACCATTCCGGATGCGACTCGTGCTTCTGCCCTCACGGGCGCATTCCGTCAGCGGTAGAGGGAGGTCCGCTGACCCGTGGGCTGCGCTGGACACGGCCCCGAACCCTCGTAAAGGTCGAGGGTTGTCGGGCTCGTGAGCACGAAGAAGTAGTACACGTCCGTCTCGCCGGGCGAGTAGCAGTGCCTGTCAGTGACCTGCGCGGGATCCTTGTACGTCGGATTCGGCGACTCGACTCGCACGGCCTTCGCTGATCGCAGGCCGGCGATGTTAAGGGAGCTTCGGTCGAGGTCGGCGGCGATCGCAACGTAAGGAACGACGGAGAGTCCGGTCGGCTCGTAGAACCAGCCACCGGCGAGCGTGCCCGGCTTGTCCTGCACCGGCGGCCGGCATCGAGCGCCCGGCACCTTCACGCCTCGGAAGTTCGTGAAGGCCTTCAGGTAGGCGGCCTTCAGTGCCTTGGGGAAGTAGTCATAGGCACACACCGCGTGGAGCTGCTTCCACGCGTAGCTATCGACGTAGCGCTTCTGGTTGACGTAGGTGTTGGTGACCTTCGCGCTGTAGTAACCGAAATCGAATTGACGAGCCTGATCAGGCGTCCCTGCTCCGATGGTATAGCCGATGAGCTCGCCTGCCTTGAATGCGACGGGCTTGTCGAGGAAGGTGTCCAGTCGCGTGTCCGCGTTGGGCGTGGAGTTGAGTGCTGCCTTGATCCGAGGCACTGGGTCGGTGATGTGGTCGAGGAAGATCGCGAAGTCACACCCAACGGCGAAGTGAAGAATGTAGGTGGTCTTGGCGCGCCACCCCGGCGGTTCGTAGTACAACGCTCCTTGCACCAACTCCATGTTCACCGGTGCGTAGATGGCCGCCCGCTCGGGGGAGAATTGGATGTAGCTGTGCGGCTTGATCTCGGTGCCGGCCGCGACGCCGGCGGGGATGATCGCGGAGATCGACTCTGGGTCGGTGACCTTCGACGTGAATCTGCCGTTGGCCTTGCCGGTGCACGTGGTGTTGAGGAATGCATGTTGCCTGGCACGTGACGCTTCTGCCCGCGACCCGGGTATGGGCCGATCACCCCCCAGTGCAATCGCACTCGGCTCCGCAGAATCCGCACTCGAGGCAGCAGGCCAGCAGATGAGACCCACCAGCACCGAGGCCACACATGCGATGACGCCCAGCCGTCTCGCGGTCCACCTGCTGCGACCCGCCCCCATAGCGGGAGGCTAGCACTCGCTGCGCCAGGGAAGTCGGCTCGAACGGGGACGGGCAGGCGACAGGAGTTCCACCGGCGAGGGCTCGGTCGCCCCCCTCGGCCCGTCAGTCCAGGTAGTCGCGGAGGACCTGCGAGCGGCTCGGATGACGCAGCTTGGACATGGTCTTGGACTCGATCTGCCGGATGCGCTCGCGCGTGACTCCGTAGACCTTGCCGATCTCGTCCAGGGTCTTGGGCTGGCCGTCGGTGAGACCGAAGCGCATCCGCACTACGCCGGCCTCGCGGTCCGACAGGGTGTCCAGCACTGACTCCAGCTGCTCCTGAAGCAGGGTGAACGACACGGCGTCGCTCGGCACGATGGCCTCGGAGTCCTCGATGAGGTCACCGAACTCCGAGTCGCCGTCCTCGCCGAGCGGGGTGTGCAGGGAGATCGGCTCGCGGCCGTACTTCTGGACCTCGATGACCTTCTCCGGGGTCATGTCGAGCTCCTTGGCGAGCTCCTCGGGGGTGGGCTCACGACCGAGATCCTGGAGCATCTGGCGCTGGACGCGGGCGAGCTTGTTGATGACCTCGACCATGTGCACGGGGATACGGATGGTGCGCGCCTGGTCTGCCATCGCGCGTGTGATGGCCTGACGGATCCACCAGGTGGCGTAGGTCGAGAACTTGTAGCCCTTGGTGTAGTCGAACTTCTCCACGGCGCGGATGAGACCGAGGTTGCCTTCCTGGATGAGGTCGAGGAAGAGCATGCCGCGGCCGGTGTAGCGCTTGGCCAGGGACACGACCAGGCGCAGGTTGGCCTCGAGGAGGTGGTTCTTGGCGCGTCGGCCATCCTCGGCAATCCACTCGAGGTCCTTGCGCATGCGCTCCCCGAGCTTCTTGCCCGCGTTGAGGCGCTCCTCGGCGAACAGCCCCGCCTCGATGCGCTTGGCGAGTTCGACCTCCTGCTCGGCATTGAGCAGGGGCACCTTGCCGATCTGCTTGAGGTAGTCCTTGACCGGATCCGCGGTCGCGCCCGCCTGGGTCACCTGCTGGACCGGCTCGTCTGTGTCATCGACGTCCGAGAGGACGAAGGCCTCGCCCTCGGTTGCGGTCTCCTCCTCGGCCACCGTCGCGAGGTCCTCGGCGAGTTCGGCCTCGAGTTCTGCCTCGAGCCCAGCCGCCACGGCGAGATCGGGCTCGTCCGCGACAACCTCGGCGAGATCCGCCTCGACGTCCACTTCCTCGAGTTCGACCTCCTCGCCGTCGACGACGACCTTGGCCTTCTTGGCTGCGGCCTTCTTCGCTGGAGCAGGAGCGGCTGCGGTCGTCTTAGCGGGTGCAGTCGCCGCCGCCTTCTTCGCCGGCACCGCCGCCTTCTTCGCGGGCGCAGCCTTCTTGGCCGGCACAGCCTTCTTGGCCGGTGCCGCCTTCTTGGCCGGTGCCGCCTTCTTGGCCGGTGCGGCCTTCTTCGCGGGTGCGGCCTTCTTCGCAGGGGCAGCCTTCTTGGCAGGCGCCTTCTTCGCGGGTGCCGCCTTCTTAGCAGGCACCTTCTTCGCGGGGGCCTTCTTCGCGGGGGCAGCCTTCTTAGCAGGAGCCTTCTTCGCGGGTGCGGCCTTCTTCGCAGGGGCCTTCTTCGCGGGGGCCTTCTTCGCCACTGCCATCTACGCCGTCCTCCGCGCTGGTCCCATGAAGAGGGCCCGAGTCAAGTCCGAGGACTTGCCGGGCGCCACGTCCCGCTGATCCGGGACGCCCACAGTCTCGCACGCCTGGGGGCAGGCGCCCACCCCGGCCCGGCCCGGCGGGTCGGGGAAGCCGATCCTGTCGGATTCCCCCATCAGCGCACGAGTACCGCCCGGCCCTGGCCCACCGGCACGTCCACACGTGCCTCCTGCGTCACCGGCTCCTCGATGGCGAGGGGGCCCACACCGGCGACCTCATAGGTGGCCTCCCAGACTGCCGTCACCCGCGCCTCGGCGATGCCCGAACGACGGTACACATGGCCGATCGTCGCCTCGGGCCAGCGACGGCCCGCGCTCGTCGTTGTCAGCGACTCCGCCCCGAAGTCCCATCGCCACCGCGGCTGCGCCGTGAGTTCGACGGGGAGCCCGACGATCTCGAACGACTCCTTCAGCGGGGCCTCGGACTGGTGTACGCCGAAGACGACCGGCAGATGCGGCAGCACCTGACCAGCAGGCTGACGCCACGCGCGCAGGGGTGGCACGAGAGCCACGACCCGATCGCGCAACTGCGCCTCAGCGCTCTCGCGCGACACGGGTCCCCCGGAGCCGAAGCACGCCGCGCCGAGATTCAACTCGACCCCGTCCGGGCGCGTGAGATAGATCCGCAGCCAGTAGCCGTCCGGGCCGCACAGACGCGCGGGCCCGCGACACGACCCTGCTGTGGTCATCTCGCACTGGATGACCGACCGCCAGATGCATCCGGGACACGTCGCGGCCACCTCGCGCCAGTCGGTTGCGATCTGGGGTGGCAGGAGGAGGCTCCCCGAGCCCACAAACGCATCCTGCTCGTCATCGCCGATGATCGTGACGTCTGCTCGCGCATTCGTCGAGTCGACAGGGGTCATGCCGCCGAGGAGGAGCAAGCCGGTGAGCACTGGCAGTGCGAGGAGGAAGCGTAGGGAACGCATGGCCCGACGCTAGGTTCGGATGGCTGCCCGACGCTATCCCGCGGGTGACAACGCGCATGACGAGTGCGCGCTCGGCTCAGGTCACCGAAACGGAGCTGAGAGCCTCGCGCACGATCTCCCCCACTTGATCTTTCTCAACCAGGAATCCGTCATGCCCATAGGGCGACCGGACCACGAGCAGTGGGTTTGCGGTGGGAGTGGCCGCGACGAGTTCCTCCTGTAGCCGGAGCGGGAAGAGGCGGTCCGAGTCCAGGCCCACCACGGTGAGCGGTGCGCGGAAGCGACCGAGCGCCTCCGCCACGCCTCCGCGCCCCTCGCCCACGTCGAAGAGGCTCATCGCGCGGGTCAGGGCTATGTACGTATTGGCGTCGAAGCGGCGCGCGAGCTTGTCCGCCTGATGGTCCAGGTAGGACTCCACGGCGAAGCGGCCTCCCTCAGCGGGGTCCTCATCGCCCTGCGGATCGCGTCCGAAGCGCAGGTCGAGCTCGCTCTCACTCCGATAGGTCAGGTGGGCGATACGGCGTGCGATGCCCATGCCCACATGCGGACCCTCGCCCGCAGGCTGGTCGTAGTAGTCGCCACCCAGGAATCTCGGATCCGCCTCGATCGCAGCGATCTGGGTGGCGTGCGTGCCGATCTGGTCGGCCGAGACCGCAGCGGTGGTGCCGAGAACGAGTCCGGAGCGTACGCGCTCGGGATAAGCCGCCATCCACTCCAGGACGCGCATTCCGCCGAGCGATGGCCCCAGCATGAGTGCCCAGGACGGGATCCCCAGCGCGTCCATGACCCGGCGCTCCACCTCGACCATGTCGGCCACCGTGACCACGGGGAATCGACTCCCCCACGCCCGACCGTCTGGAGCAAGGCTTGCCGGGCCCGTGGTCCCCTGACAGCCGCCAAGCACATTGGCGCACACCACGAACCACTGGTCGGTGTCGACCGGCGCCCCCGGCCCCACCAGTCCAGCCCACCATCCAGCCGTGAGGTGACCCGGACCCGCTTCCCCCGTCACATGGGAGTCACCCGTGAGCGCGTGGCAGACGTAGACGGCGTTGGTCCGCTCATCGTTGAGGCTGCCCCAGGTCTGGTAGGCGACGCGCACTTCCGGAATGGTCACCCCCGCAGTGACCTCGACGTCCCCGACGTCCAGGAAGCGGCGCTCTCCGACGGGGAACCCCTCCCGCCACGCACCGGTGGCGGGAGGGGGGCCGTCGTAGGAGAGCGGACCGTAGGGCACGGACATGGCGGGAGTCAGGACTCCTTTGCGGCGCGGAAGCCCGCGTCGAGATCAGCGAGGATGTCGTCGATACCTTCGATGCCCACGGCCAGGCGCACCAGGCCAGGCGTGACACCCGCAGAGACCTGCTCCTCCGGAGTCAGCTGCGAGTGCGTCGTCGAAGCGGGATGGATCACGAGGCTGCGCACATCTCCGATATTGGCCACGTGGCTGTGCAGCTCGAGTGCCTCGACAAAGCGCTTCCCCGCCTCGATGCCACCTTCGATCTCGAAGGAGAGGACCGCGCCCGAGCCCGCGGGGGCGTACTTCTGGGCGAGAGCATGCCACGGGCTCGAGGGCAAGCTCGCGTAGTTGACCTTGAGGACCTCGTCGCGGCCCTCAAGGAACTCTGCGACCTTGCGCGCGTTGCTCACATGCCGCTCCATGCGCAGGCTGAGAGTCTCAAGCCCCTGGGAGAGCAGCCAGGCGTTGAACGGCGCGATAGCCGTGCCCAGGTCACGCAGCAGCTGCACGCGTGCCTTGAGAATGAAGGAGAGGTTGGCGCCGAACGCCGAACCGACGCCGAGGTCCCGCGCGTACACCAGACCGTGGTAGCTGGGGTCGGGCTGGTTGTAGTTGGGGAAGCGCTCGGGGTACTGGGCGTAGTCGAAGTTGCCCGAGTCGATGATCGCACCCGCGATCGCCGTGCCGTGGCCGCCGATGTACTTCGTGGCCGAGTGCACCACGATGTCGGCACCCCACTCAATCGGACGAATGAGGTAGGGCGTGGCCACGGTGTTGTCGATGATGAGCGGCACGCCGATCTCATGCGCAAGGGCTGACACCGACTGGATGTCGAGGATGTCGTTCTTCGGATTCGCGATCGACTCACCGTAGAACGCCTTGGTGTTGGGCTTCACTGCCGCGCGCCACGACTCGATGTCGTCGGGATTCTCGACGAAGCTCACCTGGATGCCGAGCTTGGGCAGCGTGTAGTGGAAGAGGTTGTACGTCCCGCCGTAGAGGCTGGGGCTGGAGACGATGTGATCCCCCGCCTCCGCGACGTTCAGGATCGCGAGGGTCTCGGCCGCCTGGCCGCTCGAGACGAGGAGCGCTCCGACACCGCCCTCGAGAGAGGCGAGACGATCCTCCACCGCCGCCTGGGTGGGATTCATGATGCGGGTGTAGATGTTGCCGAGCTCCTTGAGGGCGAAGAGGTTCGCCGCGTGCGTCGTGTCGTTGAAGGTGTACGACGTCGTCTGGTAGATGGGCAGCGCTCGGGCGTTGGTAGTGGCATCGGGTGCCTGCCCAGCGTGGATCTGACGGGTCTCGAAGGACCAGCCGTTGCTCATGGTGTTCTCCTACGTGTAGTGCGGAAATGGGTGACGTTCGCGGATCCGGTGGGTGCCGGATGGAGAGGTGCCTGCCTTGCTGACGATGAAGACGTCAGAAACGGGGCATTCGACAACAGGACATAGCGACCTCCGTGCCATCCGGGGCCTTGCCCTGTGCAAGACCCGCGCTTGCCTGCTCTGCAGGCCCGGTCATCACCCGGGGCACCCCACCGCGGTCGGAGGGTTGCCGGCCAGCAAGCCGGGGCTTGACGCTGGCGCTCATGACCTGGCTCAAGGCTACACAAGGCGGCATTCGGGGACAACCCGATGGCCCCCTCCCCCGACTAGGCGGCCCGCCGGCACGCGTCGCGGCTCAGATCCCCGAGCCCCGTCCGCCAGGTCGCCGGATGCATTCCCGTCGCCAGGCAGCGATCGACCAGGCCCGCCAGCGAGTAGCCCGGATCGGCCGCGAGTGCGCGCTCCACGGCCGCTCCCGCGCGTGAGCCATCGCCCAACTGCCAGCGCAGGATGGCCAGCAGTGTCGCGGCCGGGGCTACGGATCCATCGGGGGCTGCTGCGACGGCCTCGGCCAACCGGTCCGCGTGGGTCGACCAAGCGTGCGGGCCCTCTTGCATGAGGTCCCACAGGACCGTGTCGCGCACCCGCACGTCGGTGAGACCCCGAAGCACCTGGGCCACTTGCGCCCGGCTGAGGCAGGCTTCACTGAGGAGC
>JBEGMG010000251.1:0-2724 GCA_041183165.1 Actinomycetota bacterium
TCACCGAAGCGCTCGAATACCTCACCCGCGGCAATTGCGCGACGATCGTGCCGCAGTACGCACTCGTCCCGAGCGCGCTGGCGATGACCAAGACGCTCGACGGCGTCACACTCACGCGCTATGTGCTCGAGGCGATCCAGGAGCGCCTGCAGTCGATCCCGGCGGAGCGCCGCCCCCGCGTGGTGCTCATGGGCGAGAGCCTCGGTGCCAACGTCGCCCTCGATGTCTCCACCGTGCCGGGGCCCTTCGTCGGCATCCCCGCGCTGGAGCACCTTGGCGTGAGCGGAGGTGTCTACTTCGGTGTGCCCTTCCGCAGCGAGTTCTGGCGGCGTTGGCGCGAGAACCCCGAGGCGATGGACCCCGAGCACGAACTGATGCTCGTCTCCGAGCCGAGCGAGGCGCCACCGCTGCCGCCCGGTCACATGCGCCAACTGATGGTCGTGCACCACGACGACCCGGTCAACAAGTACGCCTACACGATGGTGTTGCAGCCTCCCTATTGGATGGGGCCACCGACGACTCGTCCACCGATGGTGCCGCGCGAGACTCGCTGGCGCCCGATCACGAGCTTCGTCATCGCGACCGTCGACCTCAAGAACGGCATGAACTCCAAGCCGGGCACCTTCGTACGCCGTGGACATGACTACCGCATCGAGGCACGCCTGGGCCTGCAGCGCTCCTACGGTCTGGCGTGCACCGACGAGCAGGCCGAGGCGATCGAGGAGGCGCTGCGCCACAACGAGACGGAGTGGGCAGCACGCCGCATGATCGCGCGCAAGATGGACCGTGCCCGCCGTTCGATCGCCGCGACACTGGAGAAGTGGGGCTCGCCGCAGATCGACGTCGCCGACATCGATCCGGGTGCGCTGCCCGAGCATGAGAGCGCACTCGAGCGCTTCGGCCGGATCTCCGGCCCTCCCGGGGTTTAGCGCACGGGCGTGGTGAATCGGTAGACCGCGAGGGCGCCCACCCCTGCGGAGTTCACAGCCTTGACCTGCAGGCGGTAGTTCGTGTCCCTGCGCAGGTCCGTCAGTCGAGTCCCCGCACTCGTGAGGTCGCTCCAACTCGACCAGCGGCCGCCGGTGCCGATGCGCGCGACATAGCCGATCACGGGAGCGCCCCCGTCATCAGCGGGGGGCTGCCACCTGACCGTGACCCTGTAGCGGGTCCCGCTCTTGGTGAACCTGCCCTTGGTGAAGCCACTCACCTGTCCCGGTGCCGTCACGTCAGTGGTCGGCATGGTGAGGGGCGCGCTCGGCTGAGAGAAGGCACCCGTGCCCTCGGCATTGATGGCAGCGATTCGGTACTGGTACGTCGCTCCCGGGGTCATGCCTTCCGCGAAAGCCTCCGTCGTCGTTGCACTCGGACTCCCACGCACGGCGTAGGCACTTCCGTTGACGCTCTCCTCGAGGACATATCCGGTGATCGCCGCACCACCGTCATCGGCAGGAGCGGTCCACGTGATCGTCGCCGACGTCGAACTCGTTGCTACTGCTGCCAGACCTGTGGGCGCACCGGGCACGGTGGCACTAGGGGCAAGCGGCATCAGACTTGCGTCGAGGATTCCCGCTCCGCACTCAAGGGTGGTGCAGTCCCACTGGTTGCCACGGACGGAGAACGGCTGGACGGAGGACACGAGCGCCGCGCGCACGGAGGCAGGAGTCGAGATGCCTGCGGAGTAGAGCAGTGCCGCCGCACCCGCGACGTGGGGTGTGGCCATCGAGGTGCCCTGGAGCCCCTCGTAGACATACTGGCCGGGGAGTTCGGGGTAGATGGGTCCACGCGTTCCTGCGTTGTAGGTCGAGAGCACGCCGCTGTCAACGGCGAAGTCCCCTCCGGGAGCAGCAATGGTTGCCTGGCCCGCAGCAACGCCGTAGTTGGAGTACTCCGCGCGCTGACCGCGACTATCGGTCGCGGTGACAGCGATGACTCCGGAGCAATTGGCGGGGGCCTTGTTGGTGATCGGCTCGTCTTCATTGCCTGCGGCGACAACCACGGTGGTGCCGCGGGAAATGGCGCCATTGATCGCCGAGGCATAGGAGTTGGTGCAGGGTCCGTCGCCCCCCAGCGACATGTTGATAACCTTTGCCGGCGTCGCGTTCGCTGGCACACCCGGCACGGATCCACCCGACGCCCACGTGATGCCCGCGATGATGTCCGAGGTGTAGCCACCGCACTTGCCCAGCGCTCGCACCGCCTGGACCTTGGCGCCCGGTGCCACCCCGGTGATGCCCAGATTGTTGTCCTGCACCGCTGCGACGGTGCCGCTCACGTGAGTGCCATGCCAACTCGAATTGGTGACGTCACATCCCTCGAACTCAACGGTCGAGGCCTCTGCTGCGGTGATCCAGTCACCAGGATCGGCGGGATCGGGGTCCCAGCCGTTGCCATCGTTGGCGACCGCGACGTCGCTGATGAAGTCGTAGCCGGGCACCACGTTGGCGTTGAGGTCGGGGTGCAGCGCAATGCCGGTGTCGATGACAGCGACGACGACATCCGCCGTCCCCTTCTGATTGCTCCAGGCGAGAGGCGCCTTGATGCTGTAGTCCGAGGCGCCACCGCCCGCCCACATGTCACTCATCTGAGGGAAGAGGGGGTCGTTGGGGATGTCGGGTGTGGCAGCAATTTGCACACGTAGGTCCGGCTCGGCCCAGAGCACATCGGGTCGGGCTTCGAGAGCGGTGGCGATCCCCTGGGCAGCACTCGCGCTCACGACCTGATCGA
>JBEGMG010000252.1:0-13670 GCA_041183165.1 Actinomycetota bacterium
ACGGCGCACTCGTCGCCGTCGCATGCCGTCCGCCCGCACCCGATGCGGCAGAGGCCGCGCGCTGACCATGGCGGAGTTGCTCGTCGGCATCGACGTGGGCACGACACGCGTCAAGGCGCGCGCCGTGGGGCTCGACGGCACGGTGCTGGGAGAGGCGGAAGCCCCCACGCCCTGGCGCCACGACGGACCCTGTGCCGATGTCGACGCTGATGTGCTGGCCGGTGTCGCCATGTCCGTCGCCGACGCCACCCTCGACGATCCCCGAGTGGCGGCCGGCGCCACCGTGCGAGGCGTCGGGGTCACCGGCATCGCCGAGGCGGGCGCACTCCTCGATGCTGCCGGCCGCCCCTGCGCTCCCACTCTCGCCTGGTACGACCCTCGCGGGCTCGCCGAGCCCATCCGCGAGCGAGTCACCCGGCAGGAGTTCCGTCGCGCGTGCGGCATCAGGCTCAATTCCAAGCCCTCCCTCGCCAAGGTCCTCTACCTCTACGACACCTTCCCGGGGGCCAGGGAGCGCGCCGCGCGGCACCTCGGCGTGGCCGACTGGGTCGTCCACGCGATGGGCGGCGAGCAGGTCGCGGAGAGGTCCCTGGTATCCCGTTCCGGGCTGTACGACGTCCTCGCGGATGAGCCGTGGGAGCCCGCCTCGGAGCTCGTCGGAGCGCTGATGCCGTCGCGCATCATCTGGGCGGGTGAACCCGCAGGCGTCGTCGGAGAGGCGGCACCGCCTCGACTGCGCGGTGCGGTCCTCACCGTCGCCGGACTCGATCACGAGGCTGCCGCGTTCGCGATGGGAGCGATGCGCGTCGGCGTGCTGACGGACTCGCTCGGCACAGCAGAGGCACTGCTCAGGGTCTTCCCCCCGATGGATCGCGACACGGTCGAGCGGCTCGGCGAGCGCGATGTCGGCGTCGGCTGGGGCGTCGTCCCGGGCTACCTGTGCATCGTGGGCGGACTGCTCACCGGCCTGTCCCTGGAGCGCATGGCCGCACTCCTGGGCATCGGCGAGCGCGCAGCACGGCGCGCCGTCTCCGAGGCCGCACTGGGCGTCGATCGGTCGAGCGTGCCCTTCCGTATCGCCGAGGTCAGCCACGAGGGGCTCACCCTGGACGGCGTCACGGAGGGCCTCTCCCCCGCCCTCGCCTGGCGTGCCGCGGTCGAGGACCTCACGGCGATGTCCGCGGATCTCATCGACTTCATCGAGGCGGTCATGGGTCCTCGCGCGGAGGCGATGGTCACGGGCGGATGGGCCCACGACCCGATGGTCGCCGATGCCAAGCGCGCGCAACTCGGCGACTACGCCACCAGCACGCTCACCGAGCCGGCCGCCATGGGCGCGGCATTCTTCGGCGGCATCGCTGCCGGACTGCTCGAGCGCCCCGGCCCCGACGATCGGCCGCGCTGGGTCACGTGAGGGTGTTGCGCCTCTCGAATGTCTTGGCACCGGAGGGCATCGTCAGCATTCCCGAGGGACAGGATCCCGACGTACCCACGATCTGAATCTTCTCGACGGCACCGGTCGTCATCGTGATGTACACCGTCGGCCCTGGGGCACCGCCCCTGATGCTCCTGAGAGCGTCGTAGCACACCACCTCACCGGGCTTGACCAGCCAGAACGCGCGGTTGTTGCCCGAGGTGGTGGGCGTGAACTGGTAGGCAGCCGAAGGTAGCCCGGAGATGCCTGACTCGGTCCCGATGCTCATGACGAGGTCGCCCTTGGTGCTCCAGTGCTTGGCAAGGGCGATGTGCAGATCCTCCGTCTGGCTCAACTGCCGCTTACCTTCCGCGAGCCACACACCTGCAGCCGTGCCCGCGACGTCGGACACGAGCTGTCCGCAGCCGTTGTTGCCCGAGACCTTCGCCTCCAGTTGCGATCGCAGGGCGGGAGTGAAGTAGTCCAGACCGCAGACACCCGCGGCCCAGCGCGGCGAGAAGGCACCCGGATCGAGTTTGCCGCTCACGGGTGCACGCGTGTCGGTCGCTCCGAAGTCGAAGCCGTGAGCTCGGCCGCTCGCCTTGCCGATGAGCGTGCCCGCCTTGATCGGCTGACGCAGGTAGGAGTAGGTGCAGTTCTGGGCATCGGCCTGCTGACCTCCACCTCCGCACTGGGGCAGGGGCGACTTCTCGGCAGCGGCGAGCAGCACAGGATTGACCTCGTCGATGTGGGCCGTGGTCCACCACAGGTTCTCGCACACGGAGAAGGAGATCATGTACTCCAGGAAGGTCGCGCCGTCGCGCGTCACCGTCTGCTTGACCAGCCCCCGAAGGGTCATGTCGCCCGGTGCATAGACATCCACGACCTCGGAGACGTAGGGCACGCCCTTCGGATCCTTCGTCACCGAGGTCGGCGAGCCGGTGTTGTAGTACATGTGGGGAACCGGCAGGTTGTGCGCCCCGGGCTGCATGAAGCCCTGCCCCGTGATGGAGTCCAGCGCGGCCACATCCGTCGGCAGGTGGGTGAAGGGGTACTGCGGGCACTCCGGACCGATCGACTGGGCAGTGACGACATCCCAGTTGGAGATGAACCACGACGGCTCCCCCGTCCAGCCCAGCGGCGGCATGTCGTCGGGGTAGCCCTCGGGGACCTGCCACTTGCCGTCGGCGGGCACGGGCTGGTTCGCGTAGCCTCCGCCCCCTCCGCCTCCGGAACCCTGCATGATCCATATCAGGCCCTGGTTCTGCCGGGTGCAGACGAACTTCATCCCGGCGCCCTCCCAGGAGTCGCCTTCCTTGACGCAGGGCTGACCGCCGTCGATCTGCATCCACACCAGCTTGCCGTCCTTGGGCGTGCAGGCAATCCCCATCGTCGGCCCACTCCAGATCTGGCCCGCCTTCGTGCACGGCGTCCCGAGCTGCGGCTGACCCTGGCTCCCTCCACCTCCGCCGCTCCCGCCGCCCTTTACCTTCTGCCAGACGAGCTTCTTACCCTTCTTGACGCACTTGAAGGTGACGCCACCGCCCTGCCACACGATGCCGGCCTTCGGGCACGTGGCACCGGGCTTGGGTGGCGCTTCGGCGGATTGGGCCGGCAGGCCCCCGACGACCGCGAGCGCAGCGACGAGGACAGCGGAGAGGGCGATGAGAATCGGCTGCTTGGCCATGGGCACTCCCGAACTGGATGATGCCGAACGCCACGAGTATGGCCCTGGCCGGGCCTGGTTTCCAGCGGGTTCGGGGGAAAATTCGCGGGCTCGCGCGCCCGACCCGCAAGCGCCCCCGGGCGGGTCTAGCCCTGCAGACGCAGGGTGCAGTCCGACCCCAGGTCCCAGGACATGACCTGCTGCAGTCGGGCCAGGCAGTTGGTGAGCACGAGCGTGCCGTCACCGCGCAGTTGCCCGCGCATCGTGCGCCCCGCGCGATCGAAGCGTCCATCTCTCGCCGTGATGACGACCTCATCGCCCACACGCGTGACCGTTACCGGAATGCGGGCGTCTCGGCTTCCGTCCTGGCGCTGGAACCGCAACTGGCCGACGTAGCCCGGCGCGCCGCGGGGTGCATCGCGCAGGACGAGGTAGTAGCCGATCCGGTTATCCCCGAGAGAGTCCGAAATCCAACGCCCGGAGAGGTCAGGCGCCGCGAGGGCGACCGGGGCGGAGCCGGTGAACACAGCGGCCGCGACGACCGCGGCGGTGAGGGCGGAGGGGATCAGGCGCACCCGATCAGTCTGGGGCCCCGCGCCCCGGTGGGCCACTCGAGCCCCGGTCGTCGAACTGCGCCCCCCGCACGCCGCTGATACCCTCGCAAACAACCTCGGAGGTGCACTATGTCCAGTGATCGAGAAGGCTCAGCCGACGCTCTGCGGGCCGTATGGCAGGGCACCCCGGGGGCCATGGAGGAGCTCGACGCCGAGTGCAGCCCCACGCGGGCCTGTCGCAATATGAAGGACGTCACCTTCGACGCTTTCGCCGAGGAGGGTGGCGATCTCGCCACCGCCTGGCGCAACACCCTGGCCAAGGAAGGCAAGCTCGGCAGCGGCTCGGTCGCCGACCTCGTCTTCGGCGAGTCGGGCTGAGCCGCACGTGAACGGCGCCTTCGAGTCCCTCACCGTCCCCCAGCTCACCGAGGACCTCCTCGCGCAGGGGTACATCGCGGATCGCGGCCTAGCGACCTCCGTCCTGCTGTCCCTCAAGCTGGGCAAGCCGCTCCTGCTCGAAGGAGAGGTCGGCGTCGGCAAGACCGAGTTGGCCAAGACGCTCGCGACCATGCTGGGGCGCGACCTCATCCGCCTGCAGTGCTACGAGGGCATCGACATCCACCATGCGCTGTATGAGTGGGACTACGCCCGCCAGATGCTCCACATCCGCTCCCTCAGCCAGGCGGGAGCGGTGGACGCGGAGGCGGATCTCTTCGGCAGCCGTTTCCTGCTGGAGCGCCCCCTGCTCCAGGCCGTGCGCGCCGGAGACCGCAGCGTGCTGCTCATCGACGAGGTCGACCGCGCGGACGACGAGTTCGAGGCCTTCCTCCTCGAGCTGCTCGGCGACTTCCAGGTCACCATCCCCGAGATGGGCACCATCCGCGCCGAGGCCCGGCCCATCGTCATCCTCACCTCCAATCGCACTCGCGAACTGCACGACGCCCTCAAGCGCCGATGCCTCTACACGTGGATCGGCTTCCCGCCTGCCGAGCGCGAGGTAGCCATCGTGCGCACGCGCCTTCCCGAGGTCGGCCCCGCCCTCGCCAGCCAGGTCGTGGCTGCGGTCAATCGGCTTCGGGAGATGGATCTCGAGAAGCCACCCGGCGTCGCCGAGACGATCGACTGGGCCGAGAGCCTGGACGCCCTGGGGGTCGACTCTCTCACCGACGAGGCGGCCCTCGACACCCTCGGCTCCGTCGTCAAGGATCGTGACGACCTGGAGTACGCCTCGAAGAGCATCCAGGATGTCGTCGCCTGAGACCGCCACCGACTTCGACGCCCTCCTCGTCGACTTCGGGCATGCACTCCGCGCCGCTGGCCTCCCCGTCGGGACCGACGACATCCTCACGTTCTGCGAGGGCACATCGCTCCTCGACGTCACCGATCTCATGGATGTCTACTGGTCGGGGCGGACCACTCTCGTCAGGCGACGCGAGCATGTGGCGATCTACAACCTCGTCTTCAGGATGTTCTTCCTCGATGTGGACGTGACGCGCACCGACGAGCGCAAGCGCATGATGCGCGCCTCCGCCAACGCGGGTGCGACCCTGGAGATCCCCAACACTGAGGAGGGGCTGCCCGGAGACGTCAGCCCCGATGAAGCAAAGCTGGGCTATGTCGCGAGCACCTCCGAGGTGTACCGGCACAAGGCCTTCGCCGACTGCTCCGATGAGGAGTTGCGCCGACTGCGACGGCTCATGTCGCGTATGCGCGTCACTCCCCCGCGTCGGCGTACGCACCGGACCACCCGAGCACGCCGCAGCGCCACCCTGGACATGCGACGCATGGCGCGCGACACGATGCGCACCATGGGCGAGCCACGCGAGCTCGCCTTCAAGAAACGCAAGGAGAAGCTGCGACCCCTGGTCCTTATCCTCGACGTCTCGGGGTCGATGGCCGACTACTCCCGCAACCTCCTGCAGTTCGCCTACTCCGCGAAGCGAGCCAATGCCAAGGTCGAGGTCTTCTGCTTCGGGACCCGCCTCTCGCGCATCACCAGGACCCTCGATCGACGTGATCCGGATGCCGCCATGCGCCAGGCGGGCGAGGCCGTCCTCGACTGGGACGGTGGGACCCGCATCGGCGACTCCCTCAAGGAGTTCACCCGGGGCGCTCGCCGCTCGCGTCTGGGTCGCGGCGCCATCGTGGTCATCTGCTCGGACGGTCTGGACCGGGGAGACCCGCAGCAGTTGGAAGAGGCCATGGAGGGCCTGCGACGCATCGCCCACCGCGTCATCTGGGTCAATCCCCACAAGGGAGACGCCCCCGTATACGTGCCCGCCTCGCTGGGCATGATCGTCGCCAACCCCTATATCGACGAGGTGCACTCGGGCCATAACCTCGCTAGCCTCGAGCGTCTGGCGGAGCGACTTCCGAAGGTGGGATAGCCATGAGATTCAGTGTTTCCCTGGAGGCCGAGGGCGATCGCGAGATCACCCTCGAGGAGGTTGTCGAACTCGCCGACGCCGTGGCGGGCCTGGGCGGGATCGCGTCGGGCTTCGGCACCATGAGCTACGGCGCCCAGATCATCGTCGAGGCAGACAACTCCGACGCCGCCGTCGACATCGCCCTGGAGAGATTCGCCGAGGCGGTCGCCACCACGTCGCTTCCACCCTGGCCTGTCGCACGCGCCGAGACCATCGGGGAAGACGAGGACTACGCCGACCTCGACGACCCCAAGAGCAACTGGTGATCCGGCTCGGGAGCCTTGCCGGCTACTCCTTCGAGGGGCCGCGATCGCTCTCCGGCTGGACCCCGCCCGCGGTGCCCGCGGTCTACGCCATCCTCGCCAAGTCCAATCCCGCGCGGCCGCAGGAGTTCTCCGTGATCTACGTCGGCCATGCCGATGACCTGTCCCTGGAGGGCTTCCCGCTGCGGCACCCCCGCGCACAGGCCTGGGTGAAGCGCGCCGACGGCAAGTTCAACCTCCACGCGTGCTGGCTCGAGGTCCCCGGGGGCACCCGCGCCCATCGCGAGCAGATTGCCCGCGAGCTCATCGCCATCTACGACCCGAGCTGCAACATCGAGAAGTTCGATCAGGCATGGAAAGACGAGTGGATCGGCGAATACGAGACGCCGGTCACCGAGCCGCTTACGACGGCCAAGCACCTCAACCCGTAGCTCACACGCCTACTAGTCGATGCGGACGCCGACGCCTTCCATGAGACGCGAGCGCCGGGTGCCCATGGCGGGACGTGCCACGCCCTCTGCCTCGTGGTCCTCATGCTTGAAGGTCGCCCCGGCGACGATGCCCTCGCCCATCCCATAGAGCAGCGGTAGCGCTCCGGCTACGACGCGACCCGTGGTGTTGATGGAGCGAAGACCGGGCTCGATCGCCTCGGCGTTGGCCTTGATCTGCCAGACCAGGTCTGCGGACTCCTGCAGGTCCGCTGCGATCGCCTTCAGCTGCGAGCCGACGATGTAGAGGTAGATGGCCAGGCCGGCGATGAGCGCGACGATGTCGATGACCGACCACAGTGCGAGGGCGCTCATGAGCGGACCTTGTCGAGGACGCGACCGAGGAAGAGGTGATGCTCGAGGCCCTCAGCGAGCACGAGTTCCACACCGCCGGCCGTCGTCGTGATGAGAGCCGTGTCATCGGTGTTGGCCTTCGCCGCGAGCAGCGTCGCCTTGATGGCAGCGACCCGCTTGCGGATCCTGGCGACCAGGATCACCAGGATGGTGAGCAGGGCCGCCACGGCCACCACGACGACGATGCCGAGGATGTTGGCCATAGTCCAAAGTTGTTCGACCTGGGGATCCACGTCAGCCTCCCAGCCGTGTCCGGCCGCGCTTGAGGCCATCGATGATGGCCAGCGCGGATGCGATGGTCTCGTTGAGGCCGGCGAGGCCGGCCGTGTTGCGCTCCGCCTGCTGCAGTCCGCCGAGGATGGTCCCCGCCTGGTTGCCGATTCGGTAGGCCAGGATGAGGATCGGCACCACGAGGGCGACGACGACGAGTACGACGACCAGGCCGATCACGTAGCCGATCAGCCAGCCTTCATGTCCGGTGAAGTCCACTCTGCTCTCCCTAGATGGATTCCGCGAAGGCCCTGACGGGCGCGAGGCTGGCATTGACCGATCCGACGACCGGGGCCACGGTGGATGTCTGGTTGACGATCACCTGGACCCCACCGTCGAGTGCGCCGAGGGTCTTGGACACCGCGCGCAGGTGGAAGATCACGCGGAGCAGGCCGATGGCGGCTGCAGCGATGATGAGTGTGGCAAGTACGAGGGTGACGATCGCTTCGATGGGCATGCGACTCTCCTAACCCAGCAGTTTCGAGACGGGACCGGCGTAGCGCACCGCGCCGTTGGCAACTTCCTCGATGACCACGTCTGTCTCGGCGAGGAGCTCGGGGGTGTTGTGGAGCTCGCCGATAAGGGCAACTCCGCCGGCGAGAGCGTCATCAGCCGCTCCGCGGACCTCTTCGGTCGCGGCCAGCAGTCGGTTGAGAAGGGCGACCAGCACGGGCACGACAACGATGAGGAGGAGCAGGTTGCCGATCATCCATAGGCTCATCAGTGACCTCCCGTTCTAACGGCTCGGGGCCGGGTTGTAGGGCAGGAAGAAGCGGCCGAAGACACGCTTGACCGCGCGCGTAAAGGCCGTGAAGCCGATCGCGATGCCACTGGCAGCCTTGGGGCCGCCCACCGCGTAGGGATCGCGCCCTTCGGCGAGGGCCTGCATGCGCACCTTCATGGAGCCGGCCGTCTGGTCGATGAGGACACCGGTGACGTCCTGCACGAGTCCGCGGCCGTACTGTGCCGCCGCTCCGGAGATCTGCAGGTCCATGGCGATATTGACCCGAGTGGACGCGCCGCCCATCGGCTGGAGCCCGACGTTGAGGATGGTCGCAGCGTTGCCGCGCCCCTTCTTGTCAGCACCCACACCGTCGAGGACGAGGGTCTTCTTCACGTTGTCGCGATCGGTGATCTTGAGCTCGCCCGTGAACTCGAGCTTCACCGGGCCAGCAGAGATGACGACATCACCCTGATAGTGGTCGTCACCCATCTTGTTGGTGAGATCAGCCCCAGGGACGCAGGCCGCCACGAGCGGGACGTCGTCGAAGAACTCCCACACCTTGTCGACCGGCTGGTCGACATCGAATGACTGCGTGATCTGCACGTCAGTCTCCCTTCACCGGCGGGGCGCCAGAAACATCGCTCCCGGTCTGAAGCGCCTCGTAGACGCGGTTGGGCATGAGCGGCATATCGACATTGCGCACGCCGGTGTGCTCGATCGCGTTCATCACGGCGTTGACGAATGCAGCCGGCCCACCCACGGTGGCGCACTCGCCGATGCCCTTGGCCCCGATGGGGTGGTGGGGGCACGGCGTGACGACCTCGTGGAGCTCATAACCAGGCGTCTCCCAGGCCGTGGGGAGCAGGTAGTCCATGAAGTTGGATCCGATGCAGTTGCCCTCCTCGTCGAAGGTGATGTACTGCATGCTCGCCATGGCGTAGGCCTCGGTGAGGCCGCCCATGATCTGACCCTCGACGATCATCGGGTTGATGCGCACCCCGCAGTCGTCGACCGCCACGAACTTCAGGACATCCCAGACACCGGTGTCAGGATCGACCTCGACCTTGCAGACGTAGGCCGCGAAGGGCCACGTGAGGTTGGGCGGGTCGTAATAGGCGTTGTTCTCCAGGCCGGGCTCGAGGCCATCGGGCACGTTGCTGTACGCCGCGAGGGCGCAGTCCTGGATGGTCACGCCGCGGTCCTGGTTGCCGCGGACGTAGAAGCGACCGAGCTCCCACTCGATGTCCTCCTCGGAAACCTCGAGCAGGTGAGCCGCGATCTTGCGCGCCTTGGCACGGATCTTGCGCGACACCATGGCGACTGCGGCACCCGCGACCGGGGTCGAGCGCGAGGCGTAGGTGCCCATGCCGAACGGCGCCGTATCGGTGTCGCCCTCCTCGACCGTGATGTCCTCGGCGGGGATCCCGAGCTCGTGGGCGACGATCTGCGCCCAGGTCGTCTCGTGGCCCTGGCCCTGCGTCTTTGCGCCTGTGCGGAGGATCGCCTTGCCGGTCATGTGGACCCGCAGCTCGGCGGAGTCGAACATCTTGATGCCGATGATGTCGTACTCGCGGCTGTTGCCCGCGCCGAGCGGCTCCGTCATCGTGGAGATACCGATGCCGAGGAGCTTGCCGCGCTTGCGGGCCTCCTCCTGCTCCTCCTTGAAGTTGGCATAGCCAATGGCATCGAGCGCGATGTCCAGGCACTTGCCGTACTGACCGGAATCGGTGAGGAATCCGAAGGCCGTGCGGTAGGGGAACTGGTCGTCCTTGACGAGGTTGATGCGGCGGAACTCGCCCTGATCCATGCCCAGGTCGTTGGCCGCGGCATGCATCATGCGCTCCTGGAAGAACATCGCCTCGGTGACGCGGAAGGAGCACCGGTAGGCGACGCCACCGGGTGCCTTGTTGGTGTACCAGCCCTCGCTCGTGAGATGGGCTGCCGGCACGTCGTAGGCGGCGAAGGTGGAGTGCATCAGGCCGATCTTGAACTTCGTGGGCTGCGCATCGGCGTAGAAGGCGCCGTGGTCGGAGATCGTGTGCATGCGCATGCCCAGGATCTTGCCGTCCTTGCGCAGGGCGAGCTGGCCCTGCAGGTAGACGTCGCGACCGAAGCCCGTGGAGATGAGGTTGCTGGAGCGATCCTCGACCCACTTGACCGGATGCTCGGTGAGGATGGAGGCGAGGATCGCGATCACGTAGCCGGGGTAGACAGGCACCTTGTTGCCGAAGCCGCCACCCAGGTCAGGCGAGACGATCCGGATCATCTGCTCCGGGAGCTCGGCCACCATCGCGACCGCCGCGCGGATGATGTGAGGGGCCTGCGTCGTCATGTAGACGGTGAGCTTGCCCGTGGCGCGGTCGTAGTCGGCAATCGAGCCGCAGGTCTCGAGCGGAGACGGGTGCGACCGCGGGTAGTGGAGGTCGATCGTCGAGACGACATCGGCCTCGGCGAAGGCGCGATCCGTGGCCTCCTTGTCGCCGATCTCCCAGTCGAAGATCTTGTTGGAGGTCTGGTTGACCTTGTCGTCACGGATGAGCGGCGCGTCCGAGGATGCGGCCTGCACGGGATTGACGATCGGGGGCAACTGCTCGTATTCGACCACGATGCGGCTGACGGCATCCTTGGCGATGTAGGGGTCGTCCGCGATGACCGCGGCGACTTCCTGCCCCTGGAAGCGCACCTTGTCGGTGGCCATGACCGCCTGGGTGTCGTAGGACAGCGTCGGCATCCAGGCGAGGTTGCGGGCAGCGAGCGTCTCCCCTGTCATGACGAGACGTACGCCGGGCACCTCCCAGGCGGCACTCGTGTCGATCGACTTGATGCGGGCGTGTGCGACGGGGCTGCGCAGGATCTCCATGTGGAGCATGCCAGGAAGCACGATGTCGTCGACGTACTTGCCCTTGCCGCGAATGAAGCGGTTGTCCTCGACGCGACGGCGACTCGCGCCCATCCCGCCGATCTTGAGCTCGTCCAGCGCCATGTCGTCTCCTACTGCTCTCGCATCTTCTCGGCAGCCCACAGGACTGCCTTCACGATGTTCTGGTAGCCGGTGCAGCGGCAGATGTTGCCGGACAGTGCCCAGCGGACATCATCTTCGGTGGGGTTGGGATTGCGCTCGAGCAGGGCCTTGGCGGCGAGCATCATGCCCGGGGTGCAGAAACCGCACTGCAGGCCGTGCTCCTCCTTGAATCCCTCCTGGATGGGATCAAGTTGCTGGGCGTCGGCGAGACCTTCGACGGTTGTCACCTCGCGGCCATCCGCCTGAACCGCCAGGACGGTGCAACTCTTGGCCGGGCGGCCGTTGAGCAGCACCGTGCAGGCGCCGCACCCGGTGGTGTCGCAACCCACGTGCGTGCCGGTGAGCTCGAGGCCCTGTCGGATCAGGTGGGCCAGCAGCAGCCGGGGCTCGATATCGAGAGTGCGCTTCACGCCGTTGACGGTGATGGTGACCCGTCGGGTGGCCACTCCCTCCGCCGGCGCATCCGGCACGACTTCGTACAGGCTCGTCATTTCAGGCCGCCTTAGGCTCGGACTGGGCGATATTGGTGAGGATTCGGGTGACGAAGGTCTTGACGACCTGTCGCTTGTACGCCGCTGAACCACGATGATCGGTGCGCGGATCGGCCGCGCCAGCGACCGCCTCTGCTGCCGCCTCGATCGTCTCGGCGTTCAAGGTCTTGCCGACGAGGGCTCCCGAGATGTCGGCGTTGGCGTCGATCGTCTTGCCACCGACACCGGCGAGCGCACAACCTGCGCGAGTGACGGTCCCGCCGCTCATGTCGAGCGCGATGGCCACGGATGCCGTGGCGAAGTCGCCTACTCGGCGTTCGAGCTTGAGGTAGCTGCCGACGCGCGTGCCCTTGGCGGGCGGGATGACCGCCTCGACAGCGATCTCGTTGTAGGCGAGGGCATTGGTGAAGGGGCCGAGCACGAAGTCCTTCATCGCGATCTCGCGTCGACCGTTGGGGCCCTGAGCCACGATGCGGCCGTCGAGCGCGATCATCGTGGCCGCCCAGTCGCCCTGCGGATCGGCGTGGCACACAGACCCGACGAAGGTGCCGCGGGTGCGCACCAGCGGATCGGCGACGAGGGACGCCGCCGCAGCCAGCGTCGGCTGAGTCTCGGCGATCAGGTCCGAGAACTCGACGTCCTCGTGCCGGACCAGCGCGCCGATGTGCAGGGTGCCGTCGGGGTCCTGACGCAGGTAGTCGAGGCCGGGCACGTTGTTGATGTCGACGATGCGCTCGGGTGACGCGAAGCGCAGCTTGAGCATGGGGATAAGGCTCTGCCCACCTGCGAGGACCTTGGCCTCTCCGTTGCTGCGATCCAAGATGGCGACGGCCTCAGCCACCGAAGCGGGGGCGTCGTACGCGAAGCGTGATGGGTACATGTGGTCCTCTCGCGTGTGAACTCAGGTCTAGCCCTGCGTGTCGCGTACGGCGACAGGCAGGGAGTCGGCATCGGGGTCGGGTCGGGGCTCCTGGTGAGGCGGCCACGGGCCCTGCACCGGCTGCCCCGCCACCTTGAGGAATTCCGTGAACTGCGGCCACGCCCAGACAGTGGGGCTCGGCCCCTCCTTGGGGGAATTCTCAATCAGCGCGTAAAGACGCGGATTGCCACGCTCGTGACCTGTGGATTCCACAGCCATACCCTGCTCCTCTCCGAGCGGAGTCGATCTCGGAAAGTTACACCCCGGCGGGACGCGCGCAACCGGGAACGATCAAACCGGCAGCAATCGGACCGACGCCTGACTAATCGGAGCGTTCGTCGAGGATCTCCGCGACGATCGAGACCGCGACCTCCGCCGGGGAGCGCCCGCCCAGGGGCAGTCCCGCCGGGCCGTGGACCCGCGTCAGATCGGTGACGTCCCGGTAGGCCAGCCAGTCCGCCCGCGCCTCCTGCATGGCCGGCGACCCGAGGGCCCCGATGTAGCCAGCATCCCCCTCCAGCGCCGCCAGGAGGCACCTGCTGGAGGTCTCGACGTCGTGCCCCATGACGACGATGGCGTCCAGATCGGACAGGCTGGCTGCGAGCCCGGCAACCATCTCGGGGCGTGTCTCCGCCGCGACCTGCCACCCCAGGAGGCGTCCCTGGGCCCCCAGCGCCTCCGCGAAGGGTCCCCCGCCGGCGATCACGAGCCGCGGGATCGGGGCGAAGACGGTGAGGATGGTGCCCGCGTCCGTCTCCACGGCGGGATCACCTGAGCGCAGCATCTCGGCCAGGCGCCCCTCGGCCGAGTCCGGCGTGACGACCTCGAGGGCGATCACCTCGCCCTGCTCGACCCGAGCCGTGATGCCCACCGGCCGGTGAGCGAGCAGGATCGACCAGATATCGGACGGCAACTGGTCCGCGGGGACGATGAGGAACTCCACCGGGGTGCCCACGGCGAGATCGCACAGGGGCGCCTCGATAGCGGTCACCTCGTGAGCGACCAGGCGGCCGTGGCTCAGCCTCCGGGCGGCAACGTCCGCGAGCAGGCCGTCGAAGGCACCGCCTGCGAGCTGTCCC
>JBEGMG010000253.1:0-8816 GCA_041183165.1 Actinomycetota bacterium
CGCGCAGCGCTGCAGCAGTGGCAGCCACCCGCTCGAGGAGCTCCTCCCGCGTGAGCGAGGCGACGACTCCTATGCCACCGGGTCTTTCCGCTGTCTGCACGGCGATGGGCAGGCCCGCCGCGTCGCGTTCGGGCACGGGACGCAGATAGGTATCGACGATGTTGAGGGTCGCTCCCGGGAAGAAGCGGGCATCGGGCAGCGTGGCGGGCTCCGCCGCCACCGCTCCTCGCGAGCCCACGACGCCGAAGTGATCCCAAACGAGCGCCCAGAAGGCATCCGGCTCCGCGATCGACCAGGCATGGAGTTCGTCGTACGCCGCGAGATCCCGGCCGGCCCGAGCGCTCGCCGCCTCGGCGAAGGCAGCCATGCGCGTGGCGGCACCCGAGGGGGTGAATACCGGCTCGGTCATGGCGCCATCTTGTCACCGGGCCGGTTGGGGGAAGTCGGCGTACCGTGGTGCGCCTCAGCCCGACAGAGGCGGCTCTGCCGACTCGCCGGGCTACACCAGGAGGTGAGCCGTGGCGGCGGAGCAGCGGCCCATGAGCGCGCAGGACGCGCTGTGGCTCACCATGGATAGGCCCAACAACCTCATGGTGATCGACGGCGTGATGCTCTTCGACGCCGAGCCCGACTGGGATGCGCTGCTCGCTGCGACAACCGCGCGCGTCATCGACCGCTTCCCGGTCTTCCGGTCTCGCGCCCTCCTCGGCGAGAGCGGCTGGGTGTGGCAGGTCGACTCGGAATTCCACCTCGACCGGCACGTGCGCCGCGTGCGACTTCCCGAGCCCGCCGGCATGGCCGAGCTCGAGCGCTACGTCTCCGAGCAGCGCGCGCGGCCACTGGATCGTGACCGTCCGCTGTGGGATATCGCCCTGGTGGAGCAGGTCGCACTCGACGACGGCAGCTCGGGTTCGGCGCTCGTGTGCCGCTTCCACCACGCGATGGCTGACGGTGTGCGGCTGACCCAGGTGATGCTGAGTCTGTGCGATACCACCGACCCGCATGTCGCGGCCAAGGTGGCGCGCGGCACCGCAGACATCACTCCCGGCTCCGTCGCCACCGGTGTCGTCGGCGCTGTCCGTGAAGCCTTCGCCGATGCCGCGCGCGCCCTCGTGCGTGGCGCAACCCATCTCGCACAGGACACCCGGCAGGCGATCGAGACCGGCGCCGAGATCGGGGGCGACGTCCTGCGCAGCCCCGGCCGCCTCGTCGATGCATTCGAGGCGATGGGCCTCGACAACCGGGTGGCCAACACCACCGCGTCGGTGGCGAAGCTCGCGCTGCGAGGCACCACCGTCCACACGGTGTGGAGCGGCACACCGGGTCCGCATAAGACCGTCGCCTGGTCCCCTGGCATCGCCCTCGATGACGTCAAGAAGGTGGGGCAGTGCCACGACGCGAGCGTCAACGACGTCCTGCTCACCGCTGTCGCGGGCGGCCTGCGGCGCTACCTCCACGCGCGCGGAGTGGAGGATGTGGGCGAGATCGAGTGGATGGTGCCCGTCAATCTCGTGCCGATCGCGGAGAACCTCCCCGAGGATCTCGGCAACTTCTTCGCGCTCGTCATGGCCGTCCTGCCCCTCGATCCCGCTGACCCCGTGGAACGACTGCATCGCACACGCGCCCGTATGGACCGCATCAAGCGCTCCGAGGAGCCCATCATCACCTTCGGCGTGCAGAGGGGGATCTCCGCTGCACCTCGGCCGGTGAGCACAGCGCTCACCGACTTCTTCGCCAACAAGGCCGTCGGCGTCTTGACCAATGTGCCCGGACCGCGCGCACCGCTCACCTTTGCCGGGGTGGGTGTGCGCCAGGTGATCGGCTTCGCGCCCTCCTCGGGCGACCAGCCCATGACCTGCACGGTTTTCTCCTACGCCGGCACGGTCACCGTGGGCTTCGCCACTGACGCCGCTCTCGTGCCAGACCCCCGCGAACTCGTCGAAGGTACCCTTGCGGAGCTTCGCGCACTGGTAGGAAGGTCGACGTGATGAGGGCAGCGGCATGAGCGAGGAGGGCTACACCTCAGCGATGCTCGTCGTCGCCCAGATCTTCGAGGTCATCGCCGCAGCCGTGCTCATGATCGGCCTCTTCTTCGCTGCCTTCGTCTCGCTGAGACTGTGGGCGCGCAGCCGCAGCGGCTCCAAGGCCTACAAGCTCATGAGGCAGACCTTCGGCGGTGTGCTGCTGCTCAGCCTCGAGATCCTCGTCGCCGGCGATCTCATCCGCACGGTCGCTGTCGCGCCCACCCTCGACAACGTCATCGTCCTCGGCCTCATCGTGCTCATCCGGACCTTCCTCTCCTTCTCCCTGGAGATCGAGATCGACGGAGTGCCTCCGTGGCGCAGGGCGTTGGTGAGCGGCGCGACTGTCATCTCGCAGGCGCAGAAGTCCGCACGCGACGTACCCGACGCGCAGTAGTCCGGTCGTGCCGATGACGGGTCCACCCCAGGGCGAGTCGACCCCCGAGACGGCGGATCTCGACGGCCGGTTCTT
This sequence comes from Actinomycetota bacterium, assembly GCA_041183165.1. Taxonomy (GTDB): domain Bacteria; phylum Actinomycetota; class Actinomycetes; order S36-B12; family S36-B12; genus Mxb001. Next base: position 2,494 of record JBEGMG010000253.1, read on the forward strand.
CCCTGAGGTCGCGGCGATCGTGCTGCTGCTCAGCGCGACGAGCGGCATCGTCGATGCTGTCGCCTACCAGCGATTCGGCGTCTTCGTCGCCAACCAGACGGGCAATCTCGTCGTCGTCGCCGTTGATTTCATCGATGGGCAGTCGGCCCTGTCCGCCGGCCTCTCGCTCGTCGCACTCGTGTCCTTCGTCATCGGGGTCTTCGCCGCCATGTGGCTTCGCGTCGCCCTGCTGCGCCATGGCTCGCACGCGCGAGCACGCGTGGTGCTCCTCAGTCTCGAAGTCGCCCTCATCGCGATCGTGGCCGTCAGCATCATGCTTGCGGGAGAGGCCGCGACGGGATACCTCGCCATCGCGCTCTTGTCGATCAGTCAGGCGGTCCAGGCCATCGTCATCCTGCGGATCGTGGGCATTGCGGTCCAGACCGTGGTCATCAACACCGCACTCGTCCAGTCCGCGACGTGGTGGTTCGGGGGTCGACGGAGGGCGTCCATCGTGGCCTTCTCCACGCCGGTGGGATACCTCGTGGGAGCGACCCTCGGCGCCTACCTCACGCGATGGCCTTCGCCCACGGCGTTGACGAGCGCTCTCATCACAGCGACCGCCAGCATGCTCGTCGCCCGACATATCCAGTCACGCGGCGCCCGGATCGAGTAGGGCTACGCCACGTCGAGGCGTGCCACGCGACGACGCGCATTGCGCTGAGACGGGGACTGACGACCCAGGATCGCGCCCATCGCTCCTAGCAGAGCGCCTACCGCCGGGCGGGCGACGGTGAGCGGCACCGTCGGCAGACCGAGCAGGCGTCGCTGGTCAGGCGGAAGGGTGGCGACAGCTCCTGCGAAGAGCACGCCGTACGGCGGTCGCGCCGGAAGCGGCAGCGGTGCCTGGCGGATGAAGCGCACCGTCCGCTCACTCGCCTCGGAGCGACGCATGGCGGGTGCAAAACCGGCCATCTGCTCGTCGAGCTCGGCCACGGAGCGCGGCGGATCGTCAACGCCGACGAGCTCACCCGCCTTCGCCCACTCACGGACATAGGCATCCTCACCGCCCGGGATGGGCTGGCCCCACACGCGGTGCGTGGCGAGGAAGGAATCGGTGAAGGCGACGTGCACCCACCGCAGCAGATCCGGGTCGCTCGCGGAGTAGGGCCGCTCCGCACCGTCCGCGTCGTACACCCCGCGCACGCGCCGATGCAGGCCGCGCACACGGGCACACTCGCGGTCGGCATGCGCGGTGTCGCCGAAGGTCACCACGGTGAGCCACTGCGTCGTGCCCGCCAGGCGCCCGAGTGCATCCTCCTCGTATCGCGAGTGCTCCTGCACGCCCGCGAGTGCCGCGGGGTGCAGGGCCTGCACGAGAAGGGCGCGGATGCCACCGACGAGGGTGGGCAGCGAGCCATGGACGGCCCACGCGGCAGAGCCCGGGCCGAAGTAGCCCGTGTCGGTGCCGTACTCGAGCTGGCGCACCCATTCGGGCTGTCCGTCCGGATCGCCCGAGACCAGCCGCCGGAACCCGCCCGCGATGAGTTCCGCGGCGGAGTCGATGGGGTTCACCCCTTCAGCCTGCCTTGCGTGGGCACGGGCCGCATCCCCGGGCGGCGTGGGAGCGGGATTGTGCACGCAGAGGTCCGAATTCCGGTCCCTTGCGTGCGCAATCATCCCCGGGTGTCGCTTAGGACCCCGCACGCTGCAGCGCGACAAGTGCAGCCTCGGCGAGGAATCGCGTGCCGATGGCGATCGCCCGCTCGTCGATGTCGAAGGTGGATGCGTGCAGATCACCGCGCGGCCGGTCTCCCGAGTGCGTGCCGAGGCGTGCGTACGCCGAGGGCGCGTGCTCGCCGAACCACGCGAAGGTGTCCGCCCCCATCGACCGCGGTGCCTCGAGCACCCCGGCGTCACCGACGACCGTGCGCGCCGCACTATCGAGGACACCGATGGCGTCGACATCGTTGATGACGGGCGGGGTGCCCCTCCTGTAGTCCAGGACGCAGGTCGCACCCGTGCCCTCGAGGAGCTCCGCCACCACCTCGCGCACGACGCCTTCGGCGCGGTCCCACGCCCCGCGATCCGCGCAGCGCACGGAGCACCGCAGCGTGCCGTGAGCGGGGATGACATTGGCGGCGTCGCCGGCGTGAACAGCTCCGAAGACCACGACGACCTCGTCATCTCCATTTCCCGGCGGGCCATCGGGTGCACCCAGGCGGCGTCGCACCTCGCGCGGCATGGCCGTGGCGAGGTCGGACATCACCTGCACGAGATCCACGGTGAGCTGGGGGCGAGCGGTGTGGCCGCCCGGTCCACTCACGACGATCTCGACCGTGTCGGATGCCGCGGTGAGCGCTCCCGTGCGCAGGCCGATCTGCCCGAGGTCGATCTTGGGATCGCAGTGCAGTCCGAGCACGTACGCCGCCCCGGTGATCCACCCCTCCCGCACGATCTCCACGGCACCTCCGGGGATCGACTCCTCACCCGGTTCGAAGACGAGACGCACCGTGCCGGGCACGGACTCGATCTCGGTGAGAGCAGACAGCACCAGTCCCGCGCCGAGCACCACCGCCGTATGGGCATCGTGACCGCACGCGTGCGCGACACCCTCTCGACGCGAGCGGTACACCGTGGTGGTGCCGTCCGGCATGGCGAGGGCATCGATATCGGCCCGAAGCACGACCAGGGGCCCGGGCGCATTGCCGGGCACATCGCAGACCAGGCCCGTGCCGATCTCGAGCACCTGCGGGTGCAGCCCCGCGACCTGCAGTCGCTCCGCGATGGCCTGGGTGGTGGCGTGCTCGGCGTAGGACGGCTCCGGATTCGCATGCAGGCGGCGGCGGAAGGCGACGAGCTCATGCTCCCTCGCCGTGGTGAGGGAGGTGATCGCGGTGCTCATGTCTCAGAGACCTCCGCGGCGATCGAGTCCGCGAGCTCGGCGCGCAGCGCACGCACGACACCCTGGAGGTCACCGCCCTCGTCGACGACCCGACGCTGACGGATGTAGCTCGGGCCCTCTGCGGCAATGCGCCGGAGATCGACGAGTTCTGCGGCGCAGCCCAGATCAGTCGCGATGGGCAGCAGCCGGTCGACGAGGCCATCGACGATCTCGCTCAGGGGCTGGGTGTGCCCGGACTCATCGATGACGAGATCCGCCTCGACGCCCCAGCGGGCCGCCCGCCACTTGTTCTCCCGTCGCACCCACTCGCGCGGCACATCAGGGGTGGTGCCCGCGTCCATCATGCGGTCGAATTCGGTCACCAGGGACTGCGCGAGGGCGGCGAGGGCGGAGATCTCCCACAGCGTGGGCATGGAATCGCACATGCGCAGCTCGACCGTGCCGTAGCCGGGATGAGGCCGGATGTCCCACCAGACCTCGCGCACCGTCTGGATCGCACCGGCCTCGATGAGCGTGTCGAGGAAGACGTTGAACTCCGCCCAGTCGCGCAGGTGCGGCGGCAGGCCCGTCGTCGGCATCGACTCGAAGATCTTGGTGCGCGTTGATGCAAGGCCCGTGTCCCTGCCGTTCCAATACGGGCTCGCGGCAGAGAGAGCGAGGAAGACGGGGAGGTACTCCGTGAGCGAGTTGACGGTGGCGATGGCCTTGTCGCCTGACCGGACGCCCACGTGCACGTGTACGCCGTGGGTAGTGAGACGGCGAGCGGGCCAGCCGATCGTGTCGACCAGGCGCTGGTAGCGCTCGCCTTCCGACAGGCTCAGTTGATGCCACGGAGTGAAGGGATGCAGGCCCGCGCCGATGATGGCTGCTCCGGAGTCAGCGGCCGCCTGCTCGACCTCGCGCATCGACTCGGCGAGATCCGCGCGGGCCTCGGCCACGGTCGAGCACACGCCTGTGATCACCTCGACGGTGCACTGGTAGAGCTCCTTCTTGATCTTGGGATGCTCCGTCTCCGGATATCCAGCACCCACGCGCGCCAGGAGCTCGGGGGCCACGCAGGTGAGCTCACCGGACTCGGCATCGACGAGCGCGAGCTCGACCTCGACACCGAGGCTCGGGCCCGCAGACGCGACGAAGTCCACCACGCCGCCAGGCTAGGCCCGCGGGATAGCGTGCGGGGCGTGTCCGGCGAGATTGCAGTAGCCGCCTCGGGGCCGCCCGGAAGCGGAGCGGTCGCGGCCGGCTCCGCGCTCACGCGCGATGCGGCCGCTCACATGCTCCGCCTTGGCGGGTCCGCGATCGATGCCGTCGTGGCAGGAGCGTTTGCGGCGACCGTGGCGGAGCCGACGCTGGCGAGCCTGGGAGGCGGAGGCTTCTGCCTCACCGCCTCCCCCGGCGAGGACCCGGGCGTCACGGACTTCTTCGTCGACATGCCCGGCCGTGGGGAGCAGGCGAGTGAGCCCGTGCCCATGACCAACCTGTCGGTCACGTTCGGGTCGGGTACGCAGCAGGAATTCCATGTCGGCTGGTCGAGCGTGGCGGTGCCCGGCACCCTCGCCGGACTGCTCGACCTGCACGCCCGAGGCGGTCGACTGCCGCTCCGCGAGGTGATCGAGCCAGCCGCCACAGCCGCGCGTGACGGCATCGTGCTCGATGCCGTACAGGTCGACTTCATTCGCGTGATCGGCCCGATCCTGCGCCTCACTCCGGCCAGTGCCGACCTCTTCGGTCCACCCCTGGAGGGCAGGCCCTTCCGCAATCCGGTGTACGCCGACATGCTCACGCGACTCGCGCAGGGCGAGTCGCCCGATGTTGCCTTCGCCCAACCCCTCGCTGATGCCATACGCGCCCATGGCGGACTCGTCACTCGCGAGGACCTTCAGACGTACGCCGTCGCGCATCGCGCACCGGTGCGCGCACGCCGAGCGGATGCCTGGATCTGGACCAATCCGCCCCCCGCCTTCGGCGGTGCGATCGTCCTGGAGTCGCGCGGTCTGGTGCCGACGACGGGGGCGGCCTGGCGGGGCGTGCCCCATGCGCTGCGCCACGCCACGCGGCGCCCCCGCTTCGGCGCGCAGGTGCAGCGGGGCACGACGCACCTGTCGGTGCTCGACAGCGAGGGCCGCGTAGCTGCGCTCTCGCTCTCCAACGGCTCCGGATCGGGCACCGTGGCGGCCGGGGTGGCGCTCAACAACATGCTCGGCGAGGCCGACCTGCATCCGGATGGATTCCACTCCCTTGCACCGGGTGAGCGGCTGAGCTCGATGATGGCGCCCACTCTCGTGGTCGGCGATGACGGATCGCTCCTCGCACTCGGCACGGGCGGCAGCGAGCGCATCCGCTCGGCGCTCACCCAGGTGCTCCTGCGCACCCTCGACCTCGACGAGGACCTGGCCGTGGCGATTGGAGCACCACGACTGCACGCGGCAGAGGATCTGATCGACATCGAGCCTGGGTTCCCCGCGGAATTCCTTGCGTGGATGGCAGAGGGCCACTCCCCGCTGCGGGAGTGGCCCTCTGCCGATCTCTACTTCGGCGGCGTCCATGCCGTGAGCCGGGATCCGGATGGCCGGGTCACGGCCGCCGCGGATCTGCGCCGCGGCGGTGCGGTCGCCGTCGTCTAACGTCAGTTCCTCGAGCGTCAGCTCCGCTGGGCGCCGAGGATGAGCGTCACCTCACGCTGCGAGCCGTCGTTCTCAACTGTCAGCGTCACCTGCTCGCCCGGGGCGAGCGAGCGCACGTCCACGATGAGGTCGGTCGCGTCCACGACCGGCGTCCCATCGAGCGCGGTGATGACATCCCCTTCACGCAGGCCAGCAGCCTGGGCCGGTCCGTCATCGGTGATGCCGGCGACGCGCGCGCCGGGTCCGGCGTACTCCATGTCGAGCTGCACGCCGATGATCGGCGTCGACGAGCTGCCCGAGGCGATGAGCTCCGACGCGATGCGCGCCGCAGTGTCGATGGGGATGGCGAAGCCGAGACCGATGTTGCCCGCCTGGCCGCCGAGGCTGCCGCCCAGCGCCGCGATGGCGGAGTTGACTCCGATGACCGCGCCGTTGCCGTCCACGAGCGGACCGCCGGAGTTGCCGGGGTTGATGGCCGCATCTGTCTGGATGGCATTGATGAAGGCCAGCTCGCCCTCACCACCCGCGGTGACGGGGCGGTTGAGTGCGCTCACGATGCCCGCGGTGACCGTGCCCTGCAGCCCGAGCGGGGAGCCGATGGCGATCGCGGCATCACCGACCTCGAGCGCATCGGAGGAGCCCAGCGTGACAGCGGGCAGTCCGGTCTCGTCCACCTTGAGGACGGCCAGGTCGTAGCCGGGGTTGGCCCCCACGAGCGTGGCGTCGACGACGCTTCCGTCGCGGAAGGTGACGGTGATGTCGTTGCCGTTGGCCGTGACGTGGTTGTTGGTGAGGATGTAGCCGTCCTCGCGGAT
>JBEGMG010000254.1:0-2828 GCA_041183165.1 Actinomycetota bacterium
GGTGAGGTCGACACCTAGGCCACCGGAGACACACTCGGCGGACTGGACCTGCACCTCCGCTGCCTTGGTCGCCCACGCAGCACCGGTGAGGGGGTAGCAGCCCACATCGAGCAGGGCACCCCCGCCGCGCTGCGGGTCCAAGCGGTAGTTGCCCTCGTCCACGCCGTCGAAGACGAAGGCCCCGCGCACGCCTGTCACAGCACCGATCGCGTCGCTGGCGAGCAGGGCTGCGGCTCGTGCTGTGCGAGGGTGCCACAGGTTCCAGGTGGCCTCGACGAGGAAGCCGCCGGTCGACTCAGCGGTCGTGCGCATACGGCGGGCTTCCTCGGCGGTGCGGCCGAGGGGCTTCTCGCACAGCACAGCCTTGCCCGCTGCGAGCGCGCGCTCAGCCCACGGCAGGTGACCGTCGTTGGAAAGGGCGATGTAAACCGCATCGATATGCGAGTCGTCGATTACCGCGGCATAGTCATCTACGGCGGCGCGGCGTGGACTCAATGACGCGGCGCGACCAAGATCGCGCGCCGCCACGATGTCCAGGGTGGCGCCGTGGGCACTGTGCATGGCGGGCGCGATGGCGCGCCGAGATATCCACCCTGCACCGAGCAGGCCCCATCGTGTCGATGTCATGAGGGCTTCACCGGGAGCCCGCCCATGCGTGCCGACTCCTCGGCCGCCTCGAGCATCGCGATGACCCTGCGCGACTGCTCGCCGCGGACGCGAGGAGTGAAGCCGTAGTGCAGCCACAGGGAAAGGTCAGCGTGGAAGGGGTGGGGCTCGCCTTCACGGAAGGCGAGCTCGGTGACGTCACCTTCCGTCGAGTGAAGGATGACGCGGGGAGGCGCGTCGGCCGGAGCGAAGCGGTCCTCGTGCAGTGTGCCGATCGCACTGCGGGACAGCACGGATTCACGCCTCCAGTCGCCGGTGATGGCCCCACGCGTGCCGAGGACGTACCAGCGGGGCTTGAGCGCGGCCGCGAGGTCGGAGTAGACGAAGGTCGCCTCCCTGCCGCCGGTGAAGTTGAGCGTCATTCGTGAGTGATCGGCGTTGGTGACGTCGTGCCACACCCGCTTGTGATTGACGGCGCTGACACTCTCCACGTCGCCATCGATCAGGTCGAGGACCTGATCGATGATGTGCGAGCCCCAGTCGAAGAGTGCGCCGCCCGAGACCGCGGCGTCGGAGTGCCAGTAGTTGCACGGGTGTCCGTAGCCGCCGACGAAGGTCTCGAGGTGGAAGACCTCGCCGATGTGCCCAGATCGAACGAAGTCGCGAATGAGTGTGTAGTCGGGATCGAAGCGACGGTTCTGGTAGACCGAAAGTGCGAGTCCTCGACCATGTGCGAACTCGATGAGCGCGTCGCATTCGCGCGTGGTGAGCGCCATCGGCTTCTCCACTACGACATGCTTCCCACGCTCGAGTGCCGCCATGGCCCAGTAGGCGTGACTGTCCGGTGGTGTTGAGATGACGACGACATCCACCCGGGGGTCGTCGAGGAGTGCGTGGGCGTCGTCGTGCACCTGCACGTCCGGGTCGGACACGCGCGCAAGGGCGGTTCGAGCGGGGTCACGATCGCAGACAGCGGTCAGATGAAGGCCCGGCGTCTCCCTTACGGCTGTTGCGTGTGCGGCCCCGATCGCGCCGAAACCCAGGAGTCCCACGCCCCGTGACGTAGGAGCGACGTCACGGGAGAGTGCAGCCGCCGAGAGGAGCTCGAGGAACGTCGGGTCGGTCCACGCGGCGGAATCCGCAGGAAGAGCCACCAGGAGTGCCCCGTCGGGTCCCGGGGAGATGAGGCCGTGCTCGGCGAGCCCGTGCGAGAACGTCGCCAGCGCGCCCTCCGCGGGGTGACCGGGGATCGGCTCAACCTGGACGAGGACGTCACCGCGGGGCCATTGCGAGAGGCGCGGGCGGATGCGGACCTCGTGGCGGGGAAGGGGCACACCGTCGACGGCGATGATCGTGAGCTCGTGGGAGCCCGTGCCTTCGGGCCATGGGAGCGAGCGCATGTCGACCATGGGGCAACCCTAGGGGACGCGCGGGAGACCCGCGGGTCCTTGCCGGTGCTAGGGGCGGGCCCTAACCTCGCTCATGTGATGCTCCTCATGTTCGTCGTGTGGCTCGTGGTCTTCATTGGCATCTTCCGCGGGTGGAGGTGGGTTCCGCTGCTCGCCCTAGCGAACCTTGCCTACACCCTGCTCGTCCTGCGCATCCACATGACCGATCCGATTCCGCTGAACTTCTAGGGGCAGACATGACGACTACTTCCGCTGCGGCGGGCACCGATCGCTGGTCCATGTCGCCCGATCGAGCCGTGTTCTTGTCGCGGATCATCAACATCGTGGCGCTCCTCGGTCTCATCGGTGTGCTTGCGGGATCCCTGCACCTGCAGTTCGGGGTGGGTGAGCAGCCGTGTCCGCTGTGCATCGTCCAGCGGTCCGGCATGATCGGCCTGGCGGTGGGTCCGATCATGAACCTGCTGTGGGGGATGAGCCCTCGGCACTATGCGCTGAGCATCCTGGCCGCCGTGGTGGGAGCGGCCGGCTCGACCCGGCAGATCCTGCTGCACATCGCCGACCCCAACGACCCGGGCTACGGCCCCGAGGTCTTCGGCTGGCACCTCTACACCTGGGCGTTGGTGACCTTCATCGTGGCGATCGTGGGCTGCGCCCTGCTCATCATGTGGCAGGCGCCTTTCAGAGCGGGGGATCGTGGAGTGCTCCACGATGCGCATCCGCTGCGGCCCCTCGTGACCGGCGTGATCGTGTGGCTCAGCCTGCTGGTGATCATCTGGACCTTCGTCGACCTGCTGGCGGTCGGTATCTCCATCG
>JBEGMG010000255.1:0-2896 GCA_041183165.1 Actinomycetota bacterium
CGAGGCACCTGCCCCCACCGCCGACGTCGCGCCCGGCGCTCCACAGGCCGCCCCGGCGCCCCTGCCTTCCACTCCCGTAGCAGCCACGCCTGCTCCTGCCCCGACCAGCGAGATCGTGCCGCTGCGCGGGCCAGCCGCCCGCGTCGTAGGCAACATGGAGGCATCGCTCGCGGTGCCCACGGCGACCAGCGTGCGCGGTGTCCCCGCCAAGCTGCTCATGGACAACCGCGTCGTCATCAACAACCACCTCGCGCGCGGCCGCGGTGGCAAGGTTTCTTTCACTCACCTCATCGGTTACGCGCTCGTGCGCGCCGTATCCGCCGTTCCTGCCATGAACGACTCCTTCACCGAAGCCGAGGGCAAGCCAGCTGTGGCGCGACGCGCGGAGGTCAACCTCGGTGTGGCGATCGACCTGGTCAAGGACGACGGCACCCGTCAGCTGCTCGTACCCAACATCAAGGGCGCTCAGGACCTCGACTTCGCGGGCTTCTGGGCGGCATACGAAGACGTCGTACGCCGTGCGCGCAGTGGTGCTCTCACCGTCGATGATTTCGCGGGCACGACGATCAGCCTGACCAATCCCGGCACGCTCGGCACCGAGCATTCCGTGCCCCGGCTCATGCAGGGGCAGGGCTGCATCGTCGGCGTCGGCGCGATGGAGTATCCCGCCGAGTGGCAGGGAGCCTCTGAGGAGTCGCTGGTCCGCAATGCCGTGTCCAAGACGCTCACCCTGACCTCGACCTACGACCACCGCGTCATCCAGGGCGCGCAGTCCGGGGAGTTCCTGCGTCGCATCCACCAGTTACTGCTGGGCGAGGACGACTTCTACGGCGACATCTTCCGCAGCCTGCGCATCCCCTACGAGCCGATCCGCTGGGCACGCGACATCTCGGCATCCCACGAGACCGATCTCGACAAGACGGTGCGCGTGCAGGAGGTCATCCACGCCTATCGCGTGCGCGGTCACCTCATGGCCGACACCAACCCGCTCGAGTACGAGCAGCGCATGCATCCCGACCTCGACGTGCTCTCCCACGGCCTCACCCTGTGGGACCTGGACCGGGAGTTCGCCACCGGCGGCTTCGCCGGGCGGCCGCTCATGAAGCTCCGCGAGATCCTCGGCGTGCTGCGCGACTCCTACACCCGCAGCATCGGCATCGAGTACATGCACATCCAGGATCCCGAGCAGCGGCAGTGGATCCAGGAGCGTGTGGAGGTGCCCCACCACAAGCCGAGCCGCGAGGAGCAGCTGCGGATCCTGCACAAGCTCAATGAGGCCGAGGCGTTCGAGACCTTCCTGCAGACCAAGTACGTCGGCCAGAAGCGCTTCTCACTCGAGGGGTCGGAGTCGCTCATCCCACTGCTCGACGAGGTGCTCTCCTCCGCCGCGCGCGATGACATCATCGAGGTCGCCATCGGCATGCCTCACCGTGGCCGCCTCAACGTCCTCACCAATATCGCCGGCAAGTCCTACGCGCAGATCTTCGCCGAGTTCGAGGGCAACTACGGCGATGAGTCCGTGCAGGGCTCCGGCGACGTGAAGTACCACCTGGGCACGAGCGGGACCTACCGCAGCCTCGACGGTCACGAGACGCTCGTGTACGTCGCCGCCAACCCCTCTCATCTCGAAGCCGTCGACCCGGTCCTCGAAGGGATCGTGCGCGCGAAGCAGGACCAGCTCCCGCGCGATCGGGCATTCGACATCCTGCCGCTGCTCCTGCACGGAGATGCCGCGTTTGCCGGCCAGGGAGTGGTGGCCGAGACACTCAACCTCTCCCAACTGCAGGGCTACCGCACCGGCGGCACCGTGCATGTCGTCGTCAACAACCAGGTCGGCTTCACCACTTCTCCGCGCTACAGCCGCTCGAGTGTCTACTCCACAGACGTGGCGCGCATGGTGCAGGCCCCGATCTTCCACGTCAACGGCGATGACCCCGAGGCTGTCGTCCGAGTGGCCCGCCTGGCCTTCGAGTTCCGTCAGGCGTTCCACAAGGACGTCGTCATCGATCTCGTCACCTACCGCCGGCGTGGCCACAATGAGGCCGACGATCCCTCGCTCACTCAGCCGCTGATGTACGAGCTCATCGATGCGAAGCGCTCGGTGCGCAAGCACTACACCGAGTCCCTCATCGGCCGCGGCGACATCACCGTCGAAGAGGCCGAGGAGGCGCTGCGCCACTTCCAGGAAGAGCTCGAGACGATCTTCCAGGGCAGCCGTGCGGCGTTGACCGGGGGCGACTTCAGCGAGGGATCCGACGAGGTCGTGCGCACCGGGCAACTCACGCTGGCGCCCATGGGACCCGCCGGTGACATCCTCACCGGGATCAGCAAGGAGGCGGTCGAGAGCATCGTCGACTCGCAGATCAGCATGCCGGACGACTTCACCCTCCATCCGCGCCTGGCCCCCCAGCTGCAGCGCCGCGCACAGATGGTCGCCGACGACAGCATCGATTGGGGCATGGGCGAGGCACTCGCGATCGGGTCGCTGCTCTTGGAGGGCCGTTCGGTGCGCCTGGCCGGCCAGGACTCCCGTCGCGGCACATTCGGCCACCGCCACGCCGTGATCGTCGACAAGGCCACCGGCTGGCAGTACAAGCCGCTCAAGCGCTGCTACCGCGACGGCGCCAAGCTGTGGGTCTACGACTCGCTCCTCAGCGAGTTCGCAGCACTCGGATTCGAGTACGGCTACTCCGTCGCCCGGCCTGACGCCCTCGTGATGTGGGAGGCGCAGTTCGGCGATTTCGTCGACGGCGCCCAGACGATCATCGACGAGTTCATCTCCTCGGGTGAGCAGAAGTGGAACCAGCGCTCATCGTTGGTCATGCTGCTCCCCCACGGATACGAGGGCCAGGGCCCGGACCACTCCTCGGCTCGCGTGGAGCGCTTCCTCCAGCTC
>JBEGMG010000256.1:0-4269 GCA_041183165.1 Actinomycetota bacterium
GTCATCGCGATCCGCGTCGTCTTCCAGGCGATCGTCGCGGCACCCATCGGCACGACGGTCATCTTCACGCTGCCCGCACTCACGCTGCCCGAGGTCATGGCGGGCGTGCGGCTCGGCGGCGCCGTGACGCTCGAGTCACTCGTCGCCGCCCTCTACGACGGCATGCGTCTGGCCACGATCCTCATCTGCGTGGGCGCTGCCAACTCGCTCGCCTCACCCGCACGCCTGCTCAAGGCAGTGCCCGCGGCGCTCTACGAATTCGGGCTCTCCGTCGTCGTCGCGGTGACCTTCGCGCCACAACTCGTCGCCGATCTGGATCGCGTGCGCGCGTCGCGGCGCCTGCGTGGCCGCACCGTCGGCGGCGTACGCGGCACGGCTGCCGTGGCCCTGCCCGTCCTCGAAGGCGCACTCGAGCGGTCGGTGACCCTCGCCGCCGCCATGGACTCACGCGGCTACGGCCGTCAGGCCCAGCGCAGCCCGCTTGTCCGCCATCTCACGGCAGCGGCACTGCTCGGTGCGCTCGTCCTCGTCGTCATCGGCGCCTACGCACTGCTCGACGCGTCGGCGCCCGCGGTGATGGGGCTGCCCATGCTGACCCTCGGATTCGCGCTCGGGATCACCGGATTCGTCCTCGCGGGCCGACGCTCGGTGCGGACGCGCTACCGACCCGACCCCTGGTCGTGGCCGGAGTGGGGTGTGACGCTGTGCGCCGTCGCGACAGCGGCCACACTCCTCGCCATGAGCATCGCGGGAGTGCCCGGTCTCATCGCCCCCGTGGATCCCCTCGGCTGGCCGGCGGTGCCCTTGCTTGCGGTCGCGGGCATCCTCGTGAGCGTGCTTCCCGCCCTCATCGCTCCGCCGGCTCCCGGCGTGCGACTGCGCGGGGCGGTGGGCACATGACACCCGTCATCGAGTTCGAGTCGGTCACGATCACCTACGCCGGCGCCGACCGCCCCGCTCTGGCCAATGTCGACCTCGCGATCGGCGAGGGCGAGCTCGTGCTGGTCATCGGTCAGACCGGCAGTGGCAAGACCACGCTGCTACGCGCCATCAACGGCCTGGTCCCGCACTTCACCGGCGGCACGCTCGCCGGCAACGTGCGCGTCGCCGGACGCGACACCTCCACGCACCATCCCAGGGATCTCGCCGACGTGGTCGGCGTCGTCCCCCAGGATCCGCTGTCGTCCTTCGTCACCGACACGGTGGAGGAGGAGCTCGCGTACGGCATGGAGTGCCTGGGGGTCTCTCCCGCCATCATGCGCCGCCGCGTGGAGGAGACACTCGACCTTCTCGGCCTTGCCGACGTACGCGACCGCGCACTGATGAGCCTGTCCGGCGGTCAGCGGCAGCGCGTCGCCATCGGAGCGGTGCTCACGGCGCATCCCCGCGTGCTCGTGCTCGACGAGCCGACGAGCGCACTCGATCCGGGCGCAGCGGAGGAAGTCCTCGCGGTGCTCCAGCGCCTCGTGCACGACCTCGGCATCACCGTCGTCCTCGCCGAGCACCGCCTCGAGCGGGTGCTGGAGTACGCCGACCGCGTCATCCACGTGCCCGGGGATGCGCTCCCGCTCGTCGTCGGCACGCCAGCCGACGTCATGATCTCGTCGCCCGTCGCACCCCCTGTCGTGCGCCTGGGGCAGATGGCCGAGTGGACCCCGCTTCCCCTGTCGGTGCGCGACGCGCGACGCCAGGCACGTGACCTGCGCACACGCCTGGAGCAGCGCCCGGCGCGCACGATCCCTGTGCGGGAGCAGCAAGATCCGGTCGTCACCGTCGAGCGCACGCGCGCGTCCTACGGCCCCGTCCCTGCACTGCGCGGTGTCACCCTCGACATCGCGAAGGGCGAGATCGTCGCCCTCATGGGCCGCAATGGCGCGGGCAAGTCGACGTTGCTGTCCACGCTCGTGGGACTACGCCGACCCGATGCGGGCACGGTCCGCATCGACGGAGTGGACCCCGCAACTCTCACCGGTCCGCGTCTCATCGGCCGCATCGGCCTGGTGCCCCAGGACAGCACCGACCTCCTGCAGCGCGACTCCGTCGCGGCGGAGTGCGCCGACGCCGACCGCGACGCAGGCGTGGAACCCGGCACCACCGCGGCACTGCTCGGGCGCATCGCACCCGAGATCCCCGGCGACGCTCACCCGCGCGATCTGTCCGAAGGCCAGCGGCTCGTCCTCGCCCTCGCCGTCGTGCTCGTCGCTACGCCGGCGGTGCTCCTGCTGGACGAGCCCACGCGTGGCCTCGACTACCCGACCAAGGAGCGCCTGTCCTCGCTCCTTCGCGACCTCGCCGCGAGTGGTCACGCGATCGTCGTCGCCACGCACGACGTCGAGCTCGCCGCCGAGACAGCCACTCGCGTCGTCGTCCTCGCTGATGGTGAGGTCGTGGCCGATGGCCCCACCGCCGAGGTGGTCGTCGGCTCACCGCTCTTCGCACCCCAGGTGGCCAAGGTGCTCGTGGGCCCGGACGGAGCGGATGTCCCGCTCACGGTGACCGAGGTGCGCCAGGCACTGGCGGTGATCGGATGACCGCCATGCACATGGGCGCGAAGTCGTGGGCCGCCGTCATCCTCGCCACTGCGGTCGGCGTGATCGCCTTCGGCTGGCCCTTCCTCGCCGAGCCCGGATCGACCGCGGTCGCGCATGCCACCGATGCGCCCTGGGTCTTCGCGGCCGTCGTGCCTCTGGTCCTGCTCGTCGTGCTGGCGCAGGTCGCCGACGGAGGCATGGACGCCAAGGCCATCGCGATCCTCGGCGTACTCGCCGCGGTCGTGTGCATCCTGCGTCCGCTTGGCGCGGGGACAGCCGGGCTCGAACCCATCTGGTTCGTCATCATCCTCGGCGGCCGCGCACTCGGCCCGGGATTCGGCTTCTCGCTCGGAGCGCTGTCCCTCGCGGCTTCCGCGCTCATCACCGGTGGTGTCGGGCCGTGGCTGCCCTTCCAGATGATCGCGGCGGCATGGGTGGGCCTCGGCGCAGGGCTGCTACCGCAATGGCCCGGCGGGTCGGCACGGCCGACCCTGTCGGGCTCGAGGGGTCGCGCCGAGATCCTCATGCTCGCGGCGTACGGCCTCGTCGCCGCCATGGCCTACGGCCTCGTGATGAACCTGTGGTTCTGGCCCTTCCTCGGCGGGCTGGAGGCCACGGCGTACTCCCCCGCCATCCTCTTCGACCCCGGCGCACCCGTGTCGGAGAACCTCGCGCGGTGGTTGGCCTTCTCGCTCGTCACCTCGCTGGGCTGGGACATCCCGCGCGGGGTCCTCACCGCCGCACTCATCCTCGTCGCCGGTCGCCCGATGCTCACCGCATTGGCGCGCGCATCGCGACGAGCCAACTTCGCACCGGCGGTCACCTTCATCCCTGCCGATGTCGTCGAGCCGGTGCGATGAAGGTCATCGTGCTCGGCACCGGTGCCGCTGATGGCTGGCCAAGCCCCTTCTGCGAGTGCCTGTCGTGCGCCGACATGCGCCAACGCCGAAGCGTCCGCACGCCCACCGCGGCGCTGCTCGACGGAGCCATCCTCATCGACGCCGGGCCCACTGTGCCGTCAGCCGTCGCGCGCGCGGGACAGTCGCTGCGCGACGTGCACCACGTCCTCGTGACACACGCGCATCCCGACCATCTCGATCCGGCACTGCTGCTGTGGCTGGACTGGAACCCCACGCCGCACACCCTCCATGTGTGGGGGCCGCCCGCGGTGGTGCGGGCCTGCCGCGACTGGATCGGGCCACGCACTCCCGTGGAGCTGCACGAAGTGTCACCGGGAGAGGAACTCGCACTGCCGACGCCGGGAGGCACCTACCGCGCGTCGGTGATCGCGGCGCGCCATCAGGGCTGCACGCCTGATGATGTGGCGGCCGAGGCTGTGCTCTACGACGTCACCTGCCCCACGGGCGGACGCCTGCTCTACGCGACCGACACGGGTCTGATCGACGACCTCGAGCCCCTGCGCGACGCGGCGTACGACGTCCTGCTCGTCGAGGAGACCTTCGGAGATCACCTCGACCACGGCACCGGTCACCTCGACATGTCGACACTGCCCGTGATGCTCGAGCGACTGACCCACATCGGTGCGCGCACGGACACGACGCAGGTCGTCGCGGTGCACCTCGGCCATCACAACCCACCCGAGGCACTGCTGCGCGACCGTCTCGCGGTGATGGGCGTGCGGCTCGTCGACGACGGTGCCGTGCTGGGCGAACCGCGACGCGAGCTCATCCTCGGCGGTGCGCGATCCGGCAAATCGCGCGAGGCGGAACGACGTGCA
>JBEGMG010000257.1:0-3541 GCA_041183165.1 Actinomycetota bacterium
TACCTCGTCGACATGGGTGACTTCGCCGGCTACAACCAGGTTTACGCCGAGTACTTCGACCACACCGGTCCGACCCGCACGACCGTCGCCGTGCGCGAGTTGCCGCATCCGCACCTGCTCATCGAGATCCAGGCGGTGGCCCACCGCCGCACGGGAAGGGAATAGCCATGTCCGATGTGACCAAGACCCTCAACTTCAATGCCTGGGTCGATGAGCACGGTCCGAGCCTCAAGCCTCCGGTGGCCAATAAGGAGATGTTCCCCGGCCGCGAGGACTTCATCGTCATGGTCGTGGGCGGCCCCAACCAGCGCACCGACTTCCACGTCGACCCTTACGAGGAGGTCTTCTATCAGGTGCGCGGCAACATGCACGTCAACGTGATGACCGCGAATGGCCCCGCACGCGTCGATATCCGTGAAGGGGAGATGTGGGTGCTGCCCCGCAACCTCCCGCACTCCCCGCAGCGCCCCGAGACCGGCTCCATCGGACTGGTCTTCGAGCGCCCCCGCGAGGAGGGCACCCTCGAGAAGTTCCAGTGGTACTGCCCCGAGTGCAGCGGCATGGTGCATGAGGTCGAGCTGCAGGTGCGCGACATCAGCGCCGACCTGCCCGTCATCTTCGAAGCCTTCTACGCCGATGAGTCGGCGCGCACCTGCCCGTCGTGCGGGCACCTTCATCCCGGCAAGGGCTGACCTTGCCCGTCATCGACGTCCACTCCCACGACGTCCCGCGTGGCTGGCCCGATCTCGCCGAGGCGACGGGCGCCCCGGGGCCGTGGCCGAGCCTGCGGCTCGACAGCGAGCGCGACGCGATGATCATGCTCGGCGATCGCGAGTTCCGCCGCATCACCGACCAGTGCTGGGATCCAGAAGTCCGGGCTGCCGACATGGATGCCGATGGAGTCGACGCACAGGTGGTGTCGCCCACACCCGTCTTCTTCTCCTACGAGCGCAGCCCCGCCGAGGCGACCGCAGTCGCACGCATCTTCAATGACCTCACGCTGGAGATCTGCGCGGGGCTGCCCGAGCGCCTCATCCCCTTCTGCCAGGTGCCGCTCCAGGACGTCGACGCCGCCTGCACGGAGCTCGAACGCTCGATCTCCGCCGGCCATCGGGGCGTGGAGATCGGCAATCACGTGGGCGACCGCGATATCGATGATCCGGGCACGGTCGAGTTCCTGCAGCACTGCGCCTCGATGGGCGTCCCCGTCTTCGTCCATCCGTGGGACATGTCCGCCAGCCCACGCACCACACGCTGGATGGCCCAGTGGCTCGTCGGCATGCCGGCCGAGACGCACCTGTCGATCCTTGCCCTGATCCTCGGCGGCGCTTTCGATCGCATCGACCCGTCACTGCGCATCTGCTTCGCACACGGCGGCGGGTCATTTCCCTACTGGCTGGGCCGGCTGGAGAACGCGTGGCACCAGCGACCCGATGTCGTCGGTGTCTCGGCCCAGCCGCCGTCGGCGTACCTGGACCGCTTCTCCGTGGACTCGGTGGTCTTTGACGAGCGCGCACTGCGGCTGCTCGTCGACATCATGGGGGCTGAGCGCGTGATGCTCGGCTCGGACTATCCCTATCCGCTGGGCGAGCGCCCTGCTGGCGCAGTCGTGCGCGGTGCGAGCTTCCTCGACGAACACGACCGGGCGCTTATCCTTGGCGGCAACGCCGAATTCTTCCTCGACCTCGACACCACGCCACTTCGGGAGGCCGCATCATGACCGAGCGCGTCGCGATCGTGGGAGCCGGCCTCACCGGCGCACTCCTGGCCACGATGCTGGGCCAGCGCGGTTACGACGTAGCCGTCTACGAGCGGCGACCCGACCCGCGCCAGGCCGGCGCCGAGCGCGGACGCAGCATCAACCTCGCCATCTCCACTCGAGGCCTCTCCGCACTTCAGCAGGTGGGCCTCGAGGAGGAGGTCCTGGCCCGGGGACTGCTCATGCGGGGCCGCATGATCCACGCGGTCACGGGCGAGGAGGAGTTCCAGCCCTACAGCGCCGACGGCGACCGGGGCATCAACTCGATCAGCCGGGGCGAGCTCAACGCCGTGCTCCTCGACGCGGCGGAGCGCCTCCCCGGGGTGAGCCTGTACTTCGAGCACCGGCTCACGGCCCTCGACATCGATTCCTGCACGATGTCCTTCGCCTCACCCGAGGGATCGGTGGACGTGACAGCCGCGACCATCATCGGCGCTGATGGTGCCTTCAGTGTCGTGCGTCGTGCGATGCAGGGCCGGGTGGGCTTCGACTTCTCCCAGGACTACCTGAGCCACAGCTACAAGGAACTCCCGATCCCGCCGATCGATGGCGACTTCGCACTCGATCCGGGCGCGCTGCACATCTGGCCCCGGGGTGCGTCGATGATGATCGCGCTGCCCAACCTCGACAAGTCCTTCACCGCGACACTCTTCTGGCCCCGCACGGGACCGGGCTCCTTCGAGGAGATCGTGACGCCCGAGCAGGCGCGCCGCTACTTCGACGACAACTACCCCGACGCCTCCGAGCTCATGCCCGATCTGGAGGAGGACTACCAACTCAACCCCGTCGGCTCACTGCTCACCGTGCGCTGCTCGCCATGGAATGCCGGCCGCGTGGCTCTCATCGGCGATGCCGCCCATGCGATCTGCCCGTTCTACGGCCAGGGGGCCAACGCCGGCTTCGAGGACTGCATCGAGCTGGTCGCCCAGCTGGAGTTGCACGCAGGCAACTGGGCGCCAGCCCTCGATGCCTACGCGCGGATTCGCAAGCCCCAGGGCGATGCCATCGCCGATCTCGCCCTGCACAACTTCATCGAGATGCGCGATTCAGTCAACTCCCTGTCCTACCGAGCCCTGCACAGCACTGAATTGCTGCTGCACCGCGCGCTAGGGGATCGCTATAAGACCCGCTACGAAATGGTGAGCTTCAGCACCATTCCCTACGCGCAGATCGAGCCCACACTGCGCAAGCAGCGCACGATCGCGGGTGTCGCAACCGCCGTGGGCATTGCGAGCCTGGCCTATCTTGGATTCGCCGCGCGCCGCAGATAGCAGGCCGATGCGCTCGACTAGCGCACCGCATCGGGGTCGAAGGAATAGCCGAAGCCCTTGCGGGTGACGATGCACTCACCGAGCCCGGTTGGCTCGAGGATGATGCGCAGGCGCCGGATGTATTCCGTCACGGAACCTTCGGTGCGCCACGCAGATCCCCACACCGCGCGCAGGAGTGAATCGCGACTGAAGACCACACCCGGGTGCGCGGCAAGGTGATGGAGGAGGGTGAACTCGCGAGCCGACATGCGTATGGGCACCTCGTCGACTAGGACGAGTCGGCGGCGCGCGTCTATGCGCAGGCGGCCGATCTCGACGTCGCTGAGATCCGCAGCGGGTGCGGGCTGGGGAGCGAGGGCGCGCGGATCGAGGACGACGATGTCGTAGTCCATCGCCTCGATGGGAAGCCGCCCCGTGGCATCGGAGTGGTCGCGGACGTCGATGCGGTATCCCGCGCCGCCGAGAACCCCCATGAGCCCTGCCATCTGCTCCCCCGGGCCTCCCCCGAGCA
>JBEGMG010000258.1:0-4707 GCA_041183165.1 Actinomycetota bacterium
GATAAGGGCACGTCGGCCCAGTGAGCCGTCATGGGGAGTGGTGTCTGCGGACATGGGGGACCTCCTCGGCTAAGGGGCCCAGCATGGATCGTCGCGGCCGCTCAGCACGCAAAATGAGGGAAAATCCCAGGGGAACTAGCGCGGCAGGCTGACGCGCACGAGGAGGCCGCCCTCGGGTGCATCGCCCAGGGTGACCGTGCCGCGCTCCTCGGCGACGGCCGACGCGACGATCGCCAGGCCCAGCCCCGACCCGGGGATGGCGCGTGCGTCGGGCGTGCGGTGGAAGCGGTCGAAGACCGCGGCGCGCTCCGCCTCGGGGATGCCCGGACCGCCATCGCGCACCTCGATGACGACCTCGGAGCCGTGGTCGACGACGGCCACGACGATCGCAGCGGGAGGTCGGGCGAACTTCGCGGCGTTGTCGAGCAGGTTGCCGACGATCTCGGCCATGCCCACCGGATCGACGCGCATGGGCACCGGCCGATCCGGCAGGTCGACCGTGACGTCGCGCTGGGTACGCCGCGTGAGCCGCTCCGCCGCCGCCGTCACCGCTCCGCGGATGTCGATCTCCACGACCTCGCGCACCGGCTCGTCGCGAGCGGCGAGCGCAAGCAGCTCCTCGACCAGGCGGCCGAGCTCATCGAGCTCCGCCTGCGCCGCGGTGAGCGACTCCTGCGTCGTCGCGTCGGTCGCGGTGCGCGCCGCAAACTGCACATTGGCGCGCAGCGCCGCGAGCGGCGTACGCAGCTCATGGCCCGCGTCCTGCACGAGTTGCTCCTGCTGCTCCTGCGAGCGGCGCAGCGACTCCTGGAGAGTCGCGGTGGCCTCGACGACGTCGACCACCTCGCGCGGCGCACCCGGCTTGGCCTCGGGCACATCGCCGGACTCCCCGCGTGAGAGCGCGCGCATCGCATCGGCGACATCCTCGAGCGGGATGGTGGAGCGGCGTACGGCGAGCACCCCGACACCCGCGCCGACGCCCACTGCTGCGAGGCCGACGACGGCGAGGATGGAGGCGAGACCGACGAGGATCGTCTGCGTCTCCTCCAGCGAGCGCACCGCCCGCGCAGCCGCGCCGTCGACAACGGCGACGGTGAGCACGCGCACCTCCTCGCCGTTGGGCGCGATGCGCGTGGAGTAGGCCTGGGTGCCCGGCGCTGACTCGGCGATGCGGATGTCCTCGGGATCGGCAGGCAGATCGAAGGACTCGCGATCGACCTCGAAGACCTCGCCGTCCGAGAGCACGGCGTCGACGAGCACGGTGGGCTGCCCGGAGATGGGCGGTCGGATGATCGGCGGGGCATCCTCCGCGGGCTCGAGGAAGATGCCGGCCTCCAGACGGGACTGCAGCGAGGAATCGACGCTGCCGAGCAGGGCACTGCGCGTGAGGAACCACACGCCGATCGCCAGGCCGACCACCGACAGCGCGACGGTGACGGCGACGATGAGCGCGACCGTGGTGCGCAGAGAACGCATCGAGCCCTACTCGACGCGTGCGACGAAGCCGACGCCGCGCACGGTGTGGACCAGGCGCGTGCGACCGCCGGCCTCGGTCTTGCGCCGGACGTAGGAGACATAGGTGTCGAGATTGGAGTCGAGGGTGGGCGAGGAGAAGCCCCACACCTCGGTCATCAGGTCGCTCCGCTCCACGACAGCTCCGTCGGCCGCGAGCAGGACCTGCAGGAGCGCGAACTCCGTCTTGGTGAGCGTGATCTCCTCCCCCTCACGGGTCACCTGGCGACGTGCGGCATCGAGGGTGAGGTCGCCGAGCGTGTAGTTGCCCGTGGACTCGGTGTGACCGGCGCGGCGTAGCAGGGCACGCACCCGCGCGATGAGCTCGGTGATGTCGAAGGGCTTGGGCAGGTAGTCATCGGCGCCCGCATCGAGGCCCGCCACACGATCGCCCACCTCACCGCGAGCGGTGAGGACGAGGATCGGCAGGACCTGGCCGTCGGCGCGCAGTCGGCGTGCCACATCGAGTCCATCGATATCGGGCAGCCCCAGGTCGAGGACGATGAGGTCGATCGTCGCCGCGCCACGCTCCGGCACCTGCATGCGCTCAAGGGCGTCGTAGCCCGTCGGCACCGTCTCCACGTCGTAGCCCTCGAAGGCCAGCACGCGCTCGAGCACCTGGCGCAGAGACGGATCGTCGTCGACGACGAGGAGGGCCATAGGGATGAGAGTAGATCAATTAAACGGCCCCCGATGCCTCACTCCATTCTGGAGGCGCCGGGGGCCGGAGCTCGAGATGGTCGGGATCACTGCGCCCTACCGCAGACGGCCACCACGAGCAGCTGGGGAGACCCTAACGGGTCAGTTGAGACGCGGTGACACGGCCACCTTGCCGTCGGAGCCGCCGGGCTGGCGCATCAAACGGTCGACAGAGCGCGCGATGTCATCGCGCAGGGTGGCGGACTCCGCGGCCGAGATCCTGCCGTCGAACTGAGCCTCGACGATGGGCCGGGACAGCCATCGGTAGAGCCGTTCCTGCACGTCCCCCGAGGATTCCCCGGTGACGCGCATGAGGCTCGCGCCGTTGGCGACGCGCGCCTGGACAGCACCCACCGAGGTGCCGGCGCCGTCGGCGACGATGTCCCAGAACGCGTCGATCGTGCGCTCCTCGACCTTGGCCGACAGGTCCTTGGGGTCGACGTAGGTCGGCAGAAGGGCGCTCGTGACGTAGTTCTCCTGGGCGTCGGAGTAGACGCCAGAGACGACCGCATCACTCAGGATGGCCGCAATTCGGGCGTGGGTGCGCTCGCGCAGCGCGGACTCGCTCGCCTGGGCGGGCGCGGCTACGGCGAACAGCGCGACGAGTGCCACCGCGAGGGTGACCAGTCGGCGGGCTGTGCGCGTCATGTCTCGAGTGTGAGTCCCGGGGCGTGGGCGACGCCAGGGGCGGGGCTGGGAAGTGACTGGGAAGCAGATGACGGTCAGGTCACATGGGCGGGACTCCCGGCGAGGGCCGACGTAGCCTCAGGACATGACCCTCGGGACCCGTCCTCACCTCGCCCGTCTCCTCGCCGGCGTCGCCGTCGCCGGCCTGGCCCTCACCGCCTGCTCCGGCGGGTCGGAGGAAGCCGCGAGCACCTCGGCCGCTCCCAGCTCGAGCGCGGCCGGGAGTTCCGCTGCGGCGAGTTCCTCGGCCGCCCCGTCTGAGAGCGAGTCCAAGGGGACCGAGACGATCCTCGCCGTCCTGTGCGACGAGGCCGCACCCGAGCAGGTCGCCGCCATCGAGGCCGCCATGCTTCCGGACTTCACCGTGAGCCAGCTGGTCGACGTACGCACCGACGATGACGGCAAGCACGCCATCCTCGGCTTCGTCGAGGGCCCCGGCCTCGCCGTGCTCGCCCAGTGGACCGGCACGGGCCTCACCCTCGAGGGCCTGGCCGCCGCCGACGAGTTCGCTGCCCAGGTCACCGACGTGGCGCAGGGCTCACCCGACCAGGAGACCCAGGACCTGCTCGGCCAGACCGTCACCTGCTACTCCGCCCTCTTCGCACCCGAGGACGGAGACAAGAAGAAGAAGGACGACAAGAACGCCGAGTAGGCGCACGAGGCGCTAGCCTCCGGGCATGCGCCGACTCCTCGCCGCCGCCTCCGTCGCGGCCTTCGCCTCCCTCGCCCTCTCCGTGCCGGCCCAGGCTGCCGAACTGGAGTACGTCGCCCTCAACGAAAAGGGCATGAAGCAGATCCTCATCAAGAAGTCGTGGGCCCCCGGCTGGCTCGGCACCCTCGCCGCCTACGAGGCCAAGGTCTCCACCAAGGGCGCCAAGCCCGTGGAGTGCTACACCAAGGGCAGCCCAGTGCAGGGCGAGAAGTCGTCGTCGTTCTCCGCCATGACCATGGACTTCGCGCAGAACAAGGAGGGCCACGTCCTCGACGCCGCGCAGTACGTCTACCAGTACGCCGACGTGCAGACCGCGGAGTTCGCCTGGCAGCAGCTGCTCAACAAGGCCGGCTCGTGCGCAGGCACGCACACGCACGAGATCAAGGACGACACCGGCAAGAAGATCGGCGAGGCGACCGTCAACATCGAGGTCATCACCCGCCAGGGGATGTACGGCCAGCAGCAGCTCATCATCAACGAGGACGTCCAGTACGTCGAGCCCACGCCGGGCGCGGTGCCCACGCGTGAGTCCGCCGACGAGATCTCCATCTGGATGTACGACGGCCTGGCGATCATCGAGGTCGAGGCCAACAAGTTCGTGCCCAAGCAGAAGAACTGGGTCTTCTCGCCGCCTCAGATCGCGACCATCGAGACTCTGGCGCTGGTGGCGATCCAGCGCTACCACCTCTACGCACTCAAGGCGGTCTAGCTATTTCGCGCGTGCCGAGACCCTGACCGTCGGGCCGGAGCCCGCAGCATTGGCTACGGCCACTTCGACGGTCACGCGCTGGCCCTTGCGCGCCTTGACGATGACTCTGAAGTCGTCGTCGACGATCCACGGGCCGCCGGCGACGCTGTAGGAGTACGTCACCGTGTCGCCGCCGCTACTGGCCGCGGACTTCCAGGTCACGGTGACGCGGCCCTTGCCCGGTGCGGCCTTGACGTCCCGGGCCGCCGACGGGGCGGTGATGTCCCACCACACGCGAGTCGGATCGGTGCAGGTGAAGAGGTCCTGGCAGAAGAGCGGCGTCCCCGTGATGCGGGTGCCCGCGCGGGCACCCGCATCACGGGGACGCCGCTCTTCTGCCAGGACCTCT
>JBEGMG010000259.1:0-6516 GCA_041183165.1 Actinomycetota bacterium
TTGACCTCCTGCTGGTCGGCCTGGGCAGTGACGAGATTGCCGAAGGGATCGAGATATGCGACCGCATTCGTCGCTCCGGGGGTGCGCCGGGCGACATCGACGAGCGTGTCGTAGACGCGCCGATCGGGCAGGCGCGGATCGCGGACCTTGACGGTGAAGGCCTCGGGACAGGTGACCTGGAAGGCGCGGATGATGTCGATCGCCGCAGGATTGGTTGAGGGGTCGCTCAACTTAGAGGGGACTACGCCGCTCTCCCGACGTGCACTGCGCACCGTGTCGGCCGAGGTGGAGTACAAGTTCGCGCATGCATCCAGGGTGTCCTGCGTGACCGACTCATCGGCGTAGGCGATGGAGCGGCTGCCCTGGAAGGTCCGTCCACCCTCGACGGCGTAGTACCCGAAGGTGGCGAGGGCCTGGGAGCGGAGCGGCTCGGGCAGATCGCCGAAGGAGCCGCTGGCGTCGTAGTTGATACCGGAGTAGTCGTCGATTGCGACAACGCCCACGCTGACGCCGACGGTGAGGAGGGAGCTCGCGCACATGAGGCAGGGATCGAGAGAGGTGACCACCGTCAGCTCCTCGGGACCTGGGAGTGCCAATCGATCCCGGTTCGCGAGGTACCACGACATGAGCTGACGCTCTCCGTGAGCGGTGGGGTCCTCCACGAAGGTGCCACCACCCGACAGCGTCCGGAAGACCCGATTGGGCATGGTCTGCAGCACGCGACCTGTCGCCGACTCCACGAGGGCACCGCCAATGCCATACGAACCTGCGTCAGCTCCTCGCTGGGCAGTCCACAGTGCAAGGGTCGCGAGGCTCTCGGCAGTGGACACGCTGCCCGTGTCCGAGGGAGAGGGCACCGGTTTGGCGCTACCCGTCGAACAAGCAGTGAGTGCCAGACCCCCTGCCGCCCACGCACTCCAGGTGAGGACCTCACGCCGAGTAGGGCTCATGCGCGCTCGCCGGAGCCGAAGTCGCGGTCGAAGATCAGCATGATGCGCTCGATGGAGGTGGGATCCGTCAGCAGGACGCCGAGCTCTCGCTCGGTGTCGATGGATTCGTCCAGGAAGGGGTTGATGGATCCGACGTAAGCAATGGCGTCAGGTTGCCCCGCATCCACCACGATCGTCTTGGTGTGGATGTACATCACCCTGCCATCCCCGCCGGGATCCGTCGGATTGATGACGATCTCTGCCCCCGCATCCTTGAGCTTGCTGAGTGCATCGGTGTTGATCCCGCCGTCGTTTCCGATGATGCGCACCCTCACCCCGCGATTCGCGGCGTCCAGGAGCGGTGTGAGGAGCTGAGACGGCTCGGCGAGAGCCTGCGCGTAGATGTCGAGCGACTCCTGGGCGTTGCCGATGAGCGAGAGCATGACGTCGCGGGAGTTGCCAACCGGCTCCAGGGGGTAGGCCGATGCGCAGCTCGTGGAGTCACACGTGCTGTCGCTCGGTGACCACACGAGGTTGGGTCGGTCGTTGGCGGGCCAGGTCTTGTAGGGGGGCCAATCAGCATCGAAGGTGCGAGCGATCATGTCGACGTCGGCTGGATCGGCATCGAGCACGGCCATGCCGCGTGTGTCGCCCTCATTCGGGTACTGGGGATCGATCCCGAAGTAGCCGGCCTCGAGGTTGAAGTCGCAAATCAGTGCCTTGGCTCCGGTCGTGCCCGCGTCGATGACGAGGACCTTCCAGTGCGAGAAGCTGAACTCAGGGCGGCTGAGGGCTGCTTCGAATCCCTGCGCGCGAAGGATCTCCACATCGCGCGGATTGTCATTGGTGGAGCCCGGTGGGTAGATGGTGCCGGAGAGCAGGATCCGCACCCGCACACCGCGCTCCTTCGCACGCGTCAGCGCTTCGATGAGCGGGCTGTAGCTCGGATCCATTTGGTAGACGGCAATGTCGACCGTCGTTGTCGCCTCGTCAATGAAGCCAGTGACGGCATCGATGCCGTCTTCGGGCTGGATCGACTCCAGCGTGATCATCCCCGTCCGCTCGACCTGCAGGGGTGGAGGAGTGGGGAGGGTCGCCGTAGGTGAGCCCGAGCAGGCCACAAGGGCGAGGGCCGCACCGAGTAGGCCGAGGGCGCGCATGCGTCAGTTCCCCGCTGGACTGGGCGAAGCCTGCGTGTCGGTCGCGGTGACCCAATCAGCGTCGAAATAGGAGTGAGCCTCCTCGATCGTCGCCGGATCCTTGACGATGACCCCAAGCTCGAGGATCGCTTCCGGGGATTCGTTGATGAAGGTGTTCTGCGACCCGATGAAGGCGGTCTGATCGGGGAGGCCGGGGTCAGCGAACATCGTCTTGGTGTGGATGAACATTGGCGTCGAGGTGATGCCGTCGTAGATGGGGTCGAACTTGACCTCGATTCCGGCACCCCTGAGCTTCGACACCATGTCGGGTGACTGACCATCCGAGTTGGCGAGGATCCGCACCTTCACGCCAGCCTGAGCGCGCTCGATGATCATCGGCACAAGGAAGGCATCGTCTTGGATGTACTCGGCGTAGATGTCGAGGCTCTCCTTCGCCCCCTGGATGAAGGCGGTGAGCACGGCCACCGAGTTGCCCACGGGGGAGTACTCCACGCCGCTGGGGCTCCACACCAGGGATGCTCGACTCGAGACCGGGTAGGGGGCGTACGGGGGCCAGTTCGCGTTGAAGTAGGCGGAGATCGTGGCCACATCCTGGGGGTCGGTGTTGAGCACGGCCATGCCGCGCGCACCCACCGGCCCGTACTGGTTGGGCCCGAAGTAGGACGCCTGCAGATTCCAGTCGGCGATCATGGCTCGCGCATCAGGCGTGCCGGCGTCGACGATGATGCACTTCTCGTGTCCGTAGTGGAATTCCGGCCGGCTCAACTCGACCTGAATTCCCTTGGCCTGGAGCTGCTGCTGCACGACGATCTGCTGGGAGTTGCCCTGCGGTGGATTCGGCTGGCCCACGAGTTGGCGCGAGATGGATATGCGCACCGGGACCCCTCGCTCGACCGTCCGTGCGAGGGCGTCGATGAGCGGAGTGAAGTCGCTGTCGATGCGGTAGATGGAGATGTCGACGGATGTGCGCGCCGACTCGATGAAGTCGATGACGGGCTGGATGCCGGCATTGGGCTGGACGTTGGCCAGCGTGATGCGCTCGGGCGGCGTGACCGTGGCGTCCGGTGGCGGACTGTAGGAGGCCGTGGGCATCTCGACCGTGCTGGATGGAGTGGCCTGCCCGCCTGAGGATGTGCAGCCGACAAGGCCGACGGCGACAAGGGCGAGACCGACGAGAGTGGCTCGGCCGCGTGGGTGCATGAGCGCCACCATAGGCGCACGTCCCCCGGTGGCGGAAGCGCTCCTCACGCACAGGGCAGAGCGACCCGCGGCTACAGTCACGCCATGACCATGGTCGACGCTCATGCTGATGATGCCCTCGGCACCGATGACGTCATGGACCTGCAGCATCGCCTGCGTCGGCGCAAGGTTTCCGCGCGCGAATTGCGCGACGCTGCCCGCGCGCGTCTCGCCTCGGTGAACGACGACCTCAATGCGGTCGTGCGCGACCTCGACCTGAGCGCATCATCGTCAGGTCCCTTCTCCGGCATCCCGACGGCGCTGAAGGACAACGAGGACATCGCCGGCTACCCGACCCTGCACGGGTCGTGGGCGCCTGCTGACACACCCGCGCGCACGACCAGTCCCTGGGTCGCGCAGTTCCTCGCGCTGGGATTCGAGCCCATCGCCAAGACCACCCTGCCGGAGTTCGGGCTCACCGCGAGCACCGAGTCCAGCCGCTTCGGAGCGACGCGCAACCCCTGGGACCTCTCGCGCTCGGTCGGGGGGTCCAGCGGAGGGTCGGCGGCACTCGTGGCTGCCGGTGTCCTGCCTATCGCGCACGCGAATGACGGGGGCGGGTCCATCCGGATTCCCGCCGCCGCCTGCGGCCTGGTCGGCCTGAAGCCGTCACGCGGACGGCTCGTCGACCTGCCCGAACTCGATCGGCTGCCGGTCAACCTCGTGACCCAGGGCGTGCTCACGCGCACCGTGCGCGATACCGCCTACTACTTCGCCGAGGCCGAGCGCCTCTATGCGCCAGCCGGCCTGCCGCCGGTCGGCATGGTGGTGCGACCCGAGCAGCGTCGGCTGAGGTTCGCGCTCTACACGGACGCGATCGCCGGCCTGCCGGTCGATCCGCGCGTTCGCGATGCAGTGCTCGGGACGGGTGAGGTGCTGCAGTCCCTCGGTCACGAGGTGACTCAGATCGAGCCCCCCTTCGACGAGGGCTTCGGGCGGGACTTCCTGCGCTACTGGGCGCTGCTGTCCTTCGCCTTCGCCAAGGCGGGCGGGCGCCTACTGGGAACGGACTTCGATGGGTCACGCACGGAGATCCTCACGCGCGGCCTCGCCGACCTCTTCCGCCAGCAGGCACTGAAGGTTCCGCTCAGCCTGCGTCGTCTCGCCCGAGTGTCGAAGGAGCCCGAGGCCGTCTACGCGACATATGACGCTGTCGTGTCGCCGGTCCTTGCTTCCCCGCCACCGCTCATCGGCGAACTCGGCCCCGACGTTCCCGCGCGCGAGCACATCGTCCGCCTCCTGCGCTTCGCATCGTTCACCGCGCGGCAGAACGTCACTGGCGCACCGGCGATCTCCCTGCCCCTCGGTAGGACCGCGGAGCGCCTGCCCATCGGAGTGCAGATCGCCGCACCCGTGGGCGAGGAGCGTCGACTGCTATCGGTGGCCTTCGAGCTCGAGGAGGCCATGCCATGGCCGCGCACGCCGGGAGCGCCGGGCGCAAACTGAAGGCGCGGCGGGCAATTGTGCGGCTCAGTGGGCGAAAATTCGCTACTCAGCCGCACAATGTGCCGCGTACGCCAGGTGCTGCAACGGCAATGGCCTGAGACACCGTGTCGGCGCCTCAGGCCATTGCGCGGATTAAGAGTGGGTGGGCCTAGCGCAGCGCGCAGGCCTGGTCCTTGATCTGAGCCGGGACGTCGGCACCGCCGCCGTCGGCGCAGATGGCGTCCAGCTGGTTGAGCGCCCACACGGGACCCTCGGCCTGGAAGACGAACGCCGTCGTCTGCTCGATGTCACCGGTCTTGGTGATGCCGAAGACGATGGCGTAGCCGTCGACGCACTCGACGCTCTTGAACGAGATCCACTCGGCACCCTCGGCTGTGGTTGCTCCCTGGGCAAGGCCTTCGAGGGTCGCCTGGTCGCAGGAGGCGGAACCGCCGCCGATGGGGCTCTCCGAGGGCGCCGCGGACGTGGCGTCGGACGAGGAGGATCCACCGCACGCGGCGAGGACGAGGGTGCCTGCGGCGAGGGCGGAAAGGGCGAGGACACGGGTGCGCTTGGTCATGGCTTCAGATTAGGTCGCGAGTGGCCATGGATCAGGAAGCCGCGCCGAGCAGGCGTGCGACGAAGGGGCTCCGGAAGCGTCCCCGGGGATCCACGGCATCGACGAGCGTCGCGAAGTCCCCCCAGCGTGGGAAGGCGGCTCGCACCTGCTCAGACGAGGCGAGGGTCACCTTGCCCCAGTGCGGTCGCGCGCCGAGGGGGAGAAGCACGTCTTCGATGGCGGGGAGGACGTCGAAGATCCGTTCATCTCGATGCCATGTGAAGTGGATTCCCACGGTGTCGACACCGGATGCGGGGCTCAGCCACAGGTCGTCTGAGCGCATCGTCCGGATCTCCGTGACGTGCAGGAGCGGCGTGATCCTGGCGTGCAGCAGCCGCAGGGCACCGATGGCCTCGACGGCCCTCGACCTGGGCAGTAGGTACTCCGCCTGGATCTCATCCCCGGCACTCGGGGTGAATTCGGCACGGAAGTGCGGCAGTCGCTCATGCCATGGGCCCGGTTGGCCAGATTGCGGATTGCAGTGCACGGGATCGAGCTGCTCGAGTGGGTGCAGCGGCTCGTGGCGCTCGGGGACGCCGAACGCTGGTCCTCCTGGCCACGCCCCTTCGCGGTCGATGCGCCGCTTGAGCCATAGTTGCGCATCGGGCTCGGGTCTCCAGCGGGTGAAGACGCTCACCGAGGTGGCGGCGCTGAAGACGGCATCGAACTCAGCCTCGACGATATCGAGGTCCAGTCCCGCGAAGACCGTCTGCGCCACTTCGTAGGTCGGCTCGACCTCGAGCTCCACTCGCGTCACCACGCCGAGCGCCCCCAGTGCCACGACCCAACCGGCAAAATCCGGATCAACGCCGCGGCGTACCCATCGGATCTCGCCCTCGGCTGTGACGATCTCAAGCCCCGTGACGGCGCTCGACAGAGTCCCGATCGCATCACCTGATCCGTGAGTCCCGGTTGCGATGGCACCGCCCACCGTGATGTGTGGCAGTGAGGCCATGGCGGCGAGCGCCATCCCGCGGGCGTGCAGCTCGCGCCCGAGGACGGCGTACGTCGTGCCTGCCCCCACGGACGCTGTGGTGCCCTCGACGCATATGTCCGCGGGCAGGCTGGTGGTGTCGATGTGAAGGCCTGGGGTCACGGCGACCGCACTGAAGGAGTGGGCACTGCCCAGTGCCAGCAACGGTGC
>JBEGMG010000260.1:0-7570 GCA_041183165.1 Actinomycetota bacterium
TCTTTGCCGATGGCCACGCGGAATGGGCGCTCAATCGCGAGGTCACGACCAACGCGCAAGGCAGCCGCGATCCGGCGACGCCGGACGGCGACTGGAACACCGAGAAGTTCATCTTCGACCCGCAGGGGCCGGCGCGGAACTGAGCAGCCGCACCGCCGGGCACAACCCGGTCGTGGGGATCAGCGTCGTCCGAGCACCCGCTGCGACAGCACGGCGCGGAGCCCGGGCTGCATCGAACCGGCCACCAGCCACCACACCCCGACGCCGAGCACGACGAGCAGCACCTGCAGCACAACCGCGGGAACGGATCCGATCGGGGCCCACGGCATCAATCCGGAGGCGATGACCAGGAGGCCCAGCCCCGCGGGCCCGAACGCGAGCACCGCGCAGCAGGCCCCTGACGCGACGCGGGCAAGCATGGGCTTGCGCGAGGATCCCGGAACCGAGACGAGCGCATGGACGATGCCGTTGATCCATGTCGCGGCGGCAACGGCCACCGCCACACCCATGGCTGCAGCGAGCCATGCACCGATGAGGACCAGCACTCCGAGCACCACGGCCGAGACCACTTGCAGTCGGAAGACGCGGCGGTATTCGCCCTGCGACCTCATCAGGGACTGGGCGATCGGCTGCAGGGAACCGAGACCGAACCCGAGTGCAAGCACCGAGAGCAGCCATCCCGCCGAACTCCAACGCTCCGGGAGCATGACCGGGATCGCCACGGGAGCAAGCACCGCCATGGCGGCCGCCGACACGGATGAGACCGCAAGCCCCACTGCCTGGGTATCCATGTAGGCGTCCCGGAGGCGATCCGGCTCATCCACGAGGCGCGTGAAGAGGGGCTGGGCGACGAGGCCGACCGTGAACGAGAAGACCACCGCGACCATGCTCGCGAGCTGGTACGCGATGGTGTAGAGGCCAAGGGCTGCCGAACCCGCGAAGCTGCTGAGGATCACGTAGTCGATGTTCTGCGAGACGCCATTCAGGAAGTGCTGGGAACCTCCGGCCCTGAAATCGGGCCAGAGCCGCCGGGCCAGCCTGCCCGCACCAGGCTCGCGCCATGCCCATGGCCGAAACCACGCCATGACGGCGAGCCTCGCGGCACCCGCCAGTCCCGCGGCGAGCACGATGGCGTACGGACCCATGCCCGCTGCGGCCGCCGCCACGCTGAGGCAGAGCATGAGCACCGCCATGGCGCTCTCCACACCGGACAGGTAGGCGAAGCGAAGTTCCGATCGTGCGATCGCCTGCGGCACCGACGCGAGGCCCTCGAAGAGCACCCTCGAGGAAGCGACGACCAGGAGACCGATCAGCGCGCCGTCCGCGTTCCACGACGCGACGGCCGGAGCGACCGCCGCCGTGAGGAGCATGACGCCCGCGCCCGTGAGCAGTGCAAGCCTGGTTGCGGCGGCAACCAGCGTCGATCCGTCCCCGAAGCGCTGGACCACCAGGTCCCCCGCTGCACCGGGATAGACGAAGGTGAGCATGGCCGTGATGCTCACCGCAAGCGTCGCCGCACCGAGGTCGGCCGGCTGGAGGAGGTAGGCCAGGACGAGGTACGAGACGAGGCCACAACCCTTCTGGGCCCCGACCTGCACGATGCCCCACGCGGTGCCTCGGATCAGGTGGGCCGAGAGCGACGGTCGGGGAGCGTCATCCATGGTTCGTCGGCGCGCCGGCATTCCACCGGTCCATCCACGCGGAGAACGAGAGGAAGACCCAGAGTTCCCACTGCGCGTTCCGTTGACCGGACAGATGGGCATCCCACAGGCCCCGGACCGCCGCGGGCTTGAAGAAGCCGTCATCGCGCAGCCGACGATCGCTCAGCGTCTCCTCCACCCACGGGCGCAACGGGCCACGGAGCCACTCGTCGAGCGGAACGCCGAATCCCATCTTGCGGCCGACGTTCAGTGACCGCGGGACATGCCTGGCGAGCACGTCGCGCAGGATGACCTTGCCGACGCCTCCCCGCATCTTCATGGATGCAGGGATCCGGAAGGCGAGTTCCACGAGCCGGTAGTCGCAGTACGGATCGCGCCCCTCGAGGCTGTTGGCCATCGTGAGGCGATCCGTCTTGGTCAGGATTTCCTCGGGGAGGTAGCTGACGGCATCCGCATGCATCATGCGCGTCAGGCGGCACGGGATGCTCGGACGCCACGCGGGATCCGTCATGGGCGACGGACCCTCACGCCCATCGACGACGAACTCGAGCGGATCCTTGATGATGGAGGCCATCACCGGATAGAAGCCGTCCACGTCGGGCTGCGCGAGGATGGCCGCGAACTTGCCGAGCCTGTCCACGGCCGACGAACGCCCCGTCACCCCGAGCAACCTCGCCAGGTGCGCCACCGCGCCGTGGCCGATGCGGCCGGAACCACCGCCGGCCGCGACCATGCCGATCGCGCGCCGGGCTGCGTGGGGCATCCAACCGAAGCCGCGCTCGATGCGCCGGCACACCGCGTAGCGCTCGTATCCGCCGAACAACTCGTCCCCGCCGTCGCCGCTGAGGCCCACCTTGACCTGCTGGCGCGCGAGCCTCGCGACGATGTAGGTCGGGATCGCACTGCTGTCGGCGAACGGTTCGTCGAAGACGTCCGCGAGGAGCGGCAGGACATCGAGCCCGTCGCGCGGGGCGATGTAGAGCTCCGTATGGTCCGTCCCGAGGTGCTTCGCGATCGCCGCTGCGTGCGATGCCTCGTTGAAGTCCGGATCCTCGAAGCCGATGGTGAACGTCTTGACCCGGCTGGATGACTCCTGCGCCGCCAGGGCCACCATCAGCGAGGAGTCGATGCCACCCGACAGGAACGCACCGACCGGCACGTCAGCGACGAGTCGTGCGGCGACCGCGCTTCGCACGCAGTCCTCGACGAGGTCGCAGGCCTCGCCGTAATCGGTGACCGGATCGCGGCTGCCACGCTCGGCGGCCTCCTTCGCACTCCACCACTGCTCGACCTCGAAGCGCCCTGAAGCATGATGCCAACGGAGCAGGTGCCCGGGCTGGAGCTTGCGGACGCCGGACCGGATGCTGAACGGGCTGGGCACGTAGCCGAATCGCACGAACAGGCTGAGCGCGACCCGGTCGATGGGGAGCCTCGGCAGCGGCAGGGCATCGATCGCCTTCAACTCGCTCCCGAAGGCGAGGAGGTCGTTGCCAGGTCCGATCAGGCCCCAGTAGAGCGGCTTCACGCCGATGCGGTCACGGATGAGCGTGATGGTCCGGTCGCGGGCATCCCACAGGGCGATCGCGAACATCCCGTTGAAGCGCCGGAGGGACTGCTCGACGCCCCAGGACTCGAACGCCGCGAGCATGACCTCGGTGTCGGAACCCCCGCGGAACGCATGGCCCAGACCGGTCAGCTCCGACCGCAGCTCCTTGAAGTTGTAGACCTCGCCATTGAAGACGACGGTGTACCGGCCCGACGCGGAGTGCATCGGCTGCCTGCCACCCTCGGAGAGATCCTGGATCGCGAGGCGCCGGAAGCCAAGGGCGACCCTGGCCGAAGGATCGTGCCAGAACCCCTCGTCATCGGGACCACGGAGCAACAGCGTCGACGCCATGCCCCGGACGGCAGCCGCCAGGTCGGCAAGCCGGCCGGCGGGATCAGCGATGCCTGCGAATCCGCACATCCGCTCGTACTCTACCGCGGTCCCGCAGGATCCCGCGACGCGGATCGCACCATGCGAATTGTCCACTTCCTCGACCACGTTGACTTCCGCCGAGGCGGTCCCGCGAATGCCGTCACCACGCTGGTCCGGGTGCTGAACGCCCGCGGCCACGCGACCCGCCTGGCCTGCCTGAGCGGGCCGGACCTTCCCGCATCCTGGGTGACCGATGGTGGGCACGGCACGGCCACGGTGCTGCCGTCGATCCGGGGCCGGCTGATGACGCCGTCCGCGCTCAGGGGCCTCCGGGCCTGGTTGAAGGACGCGGACGCCCTGCACCTGCACGGCGTGTGGGAACCTGCAAACCTCCAGGCTGCCGCCGTCGCGCGGTCATGCGGCACGAAGGTCTTCGTCAGCCTCCGGGGCATGCTCGACGACTGGTGCATGGCGCAGGGACGCCTCCGCAAGCGCGCCTTCCTCGCGCTCGGCGGCAGGCGCATGCTCGAATCGGCGGTCGCCGTGCACTGCACGGCGGAGGCGGAACGCGAACAGAGCGTGAAGTGGTTCCCCCGCGGCCGGGCGATCGTGATCCCGAACCTCATGGACCTCGGGCCCTTCTCGACGATGCCCGATGGCGCCGCCGCGCGAGTGGCCTTCGGGCTCGATCCCGCCGGCCCCCCGGTGATCCTCTTCCTGAGCAGGATCTCGGCGAAGAAGGGCATCGAGCACCTGCTGGGCGCTCTGGCACTCCTGGCCCGCCGAGGGCTGCGCCTGCGGACCATCATCGCCGGGACCGGCGATCCGGCGTACGAGGCTCGGATGCGACGCATGGCGGACGACCTCGGGCCGGGCATGCCCGTCTCGTTCGTCGGCCACGTCGGCGGCCCGCTCAAGCTGTCGCTCTTCGCGGCCAGCGATCTCTTCGTGCTGCCGTCGAGCCAGGAGAACTTCGGGTTCGCCTTCTTCGAGGCCCTCGCAGCGGGGCTGCCGGTGGTCACGACCGACCTCGTCGACACCTGGCGGGAGATCGAGTCGAGCGGCGCAGGATTCATCGTGACGCAGGACGCGCACGCCGTGGCCGAAGCCATCACCGGCGCACTGCAGGATCGCGCCGAGCTCGCGGCCCGGGCTGCGCGCGGACGCGCATGGACGCTCGAGCACCTCGCGACCGACCGAATCGCCGCGAGGTTCGAAGCCATGTACGGCCTCACGCGATGAGGAGGACGGCGTGGGGACTAGGATGGGCGCATGCACGCCGATGAGCGCCGACTGACCCGCCGGGATGCCGTGGCGATCCTCGGGCTGTGCGCCACCTCCGGCATCGCCTCGCGCGGCATCCGCGTGCGGGAGTCGTCCGGGGGCTCACCACCGCCGTTCAGGCTCTGGACCTGGGACGAACCGATCGGAGCCTCCCAGCGTGATCCGAGGATCCGCCCGCTGGTCCGTGTGGCGGTCGACTCGCTGCGGCCCGAGGACGCGGCCGGTCGCGTCGGGATGCGCACCATGCAGTCGAGGCTCGCGCCCGGGGACGTCGCCGTGCTGCTCCAGAACTTCGGCATGGGCGGCGGACCACCGGACGGGGCTGCCTGGCGGCGGACGGCCACGACCGCGCTCTTCGCCCACCCTGCCGATGGGCTCGCCGACGGCTCGTGCGAGGCGCCCTGGATCACGCCGTGGTTCAGCCAGGGCATTCGCCAGTCTGCACCGTGGTTCCGGCAGTTCGCGGAGCAGTTGGCCAACGCCTGCTCGAAGATGCCTGCCCTGGCTCCACCGACGCGGTTCCACTTCGATTCCGAGGAGTGGCCGCAGGTGGTCGCCTCGGCGCGCGGCGGGGTCGGTGCATTCCTCGCCGCCATGCTCGACCGACGGTGGAGCGTCGAGCCCATCGAGGGATTCGGCGAACCCCTGTCGGTGCTGTGGGAGCGTGGTGGGCGGCTGACTCCCGACCGGGCCCGGACGTGGTTCGACCCCGTCAACCGGGAGTGGGCATGCTGGTACCAAGGGATCCTGTTCTCCGCCTCGAGCGCAGCGCTCGCCGCGGCCGTCGGATCCACGATCGAATCCCTCTGGCCCTCCTGCCTCTGGTCGAACTACGTCCTCTCCAGTTCCTTCGACGGTGTGGACGATCGATACGACGTGGATCCTAGAAACCCCTGGCTGAAGACGATCCACCGCGGTCGCTCATCGATGCAGGCCCCGAACCTCTACCCGGTGGCGTCGGCGTGGGGCAAGGACCGCGGGCTCCCCCCGACCCAGGCCTCACTCGAGTTCCACCGGATCGCGCTCGGACGGATCGAGCAGTCGTTCGGCGGGACACCACCGACGCGCATCTGTCCCTGGATCGAGGGAATCCAGGAGCGCGTGGAAGGCGGCGATCGGCTCGTCTCCGATGCGGCGTACTTCCAGGGCGCGCTCGGCCTGGCGCAAGGCCGCGGCATCGTGGAAGCCCTGCTCTGGAACGATCCGGGCTCCTGCACGCCGGCATTCTGGGCTGGCCTGCCCGGTCTCATCGATGGAGCGCTCCGTCCATGAGCGGCATCAATCCAACCTTCCTCGCCGTCGGCATCGGCGTGGGGATCCTGCTGCTGGTGCTGACCGCCGTCGACCGGCGGGCGGCCATGCTGGGCCTGCTCGCGATGCTGTTCATGTCGAGCATCGGCGTGGCCACGGACTACCGCGGCAGCCCGTGGATCCAATGGATGTACCCGCTGCAGGAACAGCGGAACATCGTGCTGGCAGGGGTCTCCCTCGGCACGTTCGCCTGCGGGTGGCTGCTCGTCCCGCCCTCCTCGGTCGGGGGCGCAGTCCGGCCCCTGCTCTACCTCATGCTGATGGGCATCCTCATCGGCCTGATCCGGGCGGTGCACGCCGGCGTCCCGGATGCCGTGCTGACGATCCTCCTCACCATCCTGACCTTTGGTGCGGTGATGCTCGTGGCGGGTCGCCGCATCGACCGGTGGGAGGACCTGGATGCCATCCCCCGCGTGGTCGCGCTCTCGGCGCTGCTCCCCCTCGCCGCGACCGCCGTCCAGTTCGTGCTGGATCCCTCCCGTGCCTTCATCGGCAACACCTACCGCTTCATCGGGATGGGGGCCAATCCCCAGTTCATGGCCTGCCTGTCGGCCTTCCAGGTCCTGTGTGCGGTCTGGCTCTTCTACCACGGGTCCATCGCCGGACGGCTGCTGTGGGTCGTCATCGCCGTGCTCGGTGTCGGGGTGATCGCGGCAACGGGAAGCAGGACCGGCCTCTTGTTGCTGACGCTCGGCCTGGGCATCATCTCCGTGCGCCGCCTCGGGCGCATCGTGATCGTGATCCCGGTGGTCGGCCTGTCGTTCTTCCTGCTGACCATCCTCGTCGATGCGATCGGGATCTCGCTCCCCTTCGGCAGGCTCCTCTCCGGCGACAATACCCGTGAGCAGGCGTGGGGCATCCTCGTGAGCCAGTTCATGTCGTCGCCCATCATCGGCGTGGGTACGGGGGCCTCTGAAAAGAGCGAAAACAGCATCCTCTATGCCGCCGCCTCGTACGGCATCTTCGCGGCCGCCTGCCTCGTGGCCTTCGTGATCTGGATCATCTCCCGGTGCGTCACCATGGTCCGACGGACGAGGGACGTGCCGGATGCCCATCCGCTCGTCGATCTCTTCGTGGCCATGCTCATGATGTACCTCGCCGGATCGATCTTCGAGGGATACATGATCGCACGCGTGTCGCCGATGCCCATCTTCTGCGGCCTCGCGCTGCTGGGCCTGGGCAAGCTCGATTGGCTGCTTGACGAACTCGCGGACGAACCCGACGGACTGGATGCCGAGGAGCAGGCGGCGTAGGCACTCACCCGGCGGGCTGCTTCGCGGACGGCTCCTTCGGCGCCACCACCGGCGGGAAGCCGTTGAGCTGCCGCCAGACTTCCTGCCAGAGCGGCACGGTGCGCAGGAGCACCCACGCCTTCACACGAACACCCTGCCGCAGG
>JBEGMG010000261.1:0-3788 GCA_041183165.1 Actinomycetota bacterium
GCTGACCGACCTCACCCCAGACTTCGCGAGGGAGTCCGGGGCCTTACCGCGAT
The DNA here is from genome assembly GCA_041183165.1 of Actinomycetota bacterium. Taxonomy (GTDB): domain Bacteria; phylum Actinomycetota; class Actinomycetes; order S36-B12; family S36-B12; genus Mxb001. The sequence continues at coordinate 54 of JBEGMG010000261.1, forward strand.
CAGCCGTTCATGGCGTCCATGAAGTCCTTGTTGCTCGGGGTCTTCGAGACCTTGTCGAGCAGGAACTCCATGGAGTCGATGACGTTCAGGGGGTGCAGCAGCTGGCGGAGGATCCACACCCGGTTGAGGGTCTCCTGGCCCATGAGGAGGTCTTACTTGCGGGTGCCCGACTTGTTGATGTCGAGGCACGGGAAGATGCGCTTCTCCATGAGCTTGCGGTCGAGGTGGATCTCCGCGTTACCGGTGCCCTTGAACTCTTCGAAGATGACTTCGTCCATGCGCGAGCCGGTCTCGACCAGCGCGGTCGCGAGGATCGTGAGAGATCCGCCGTTCTCGATGTTGCGAGCGGCGCCGAAGAATCGCTTCGGAGGATAGAGCGCCGTGGAGTCCACGCCGCCGGAAAGGATGCGACCGGAGGCGGGAGCCGCGAGGTTGTAGGCACGACCGAGTCGGGTCATCGAGTCGAGGAGGACGACGACGTCGTGACCTAGCTCGACCAGACGCTTGGCGCGTTCGATCGCGAGCTCGGCGACGATGGTGTGATCCTCAGCGGGACGGTCGAAGGTGGAGGAGATGACCTCGCCCTTGACCGAGCGCTGCATGTCGGTGACTTCCTCAGGGCGCTCGTCGACGAGCACGACCATGAGATGGCACTCGGGGTTGTTGGTGACAATCGCATTGGCGATCGACTGGAGCACCATCGTCTTGCCGGCCTTGGGAGGCGACACGATGAGCCCGCGCTGTCCCTTGCCGATCGGGGACACGAGGTCGATCACACGAGTGGTGAGGTTGCCGGGCTCCGTCTCCAGGCGCAGGCGCTCCTGGGGGTAGAGGGGAGTGAGCTTGGAGAAGTCCGGACGTTGACGCGACTGCTCGGGATCGGTGCCGTTGATGGTGTCGATGCGGACGAGGGGGTTGAACTTCTCGCGCCGTTCGCCATCGCGCGGCTGCCGCACGGCACCGGTGACCGCATCGCCCTTGCGCAGGCCGTTCTTCTTGACCATGGAGAGGGAGACGTAGACGTCATTGGGGCTGGGCAGGTAGCCCGCGGTGCGCACGAAGGCATAGTTGTCGAGGACATCGAGGATGCCCGCGACCGGGACGAGGACATCGTCATCGGAGACCTCGATGTCCTGCTCGTTGAAGCCACCGGGGCGGCGTTCACGACGGTCGCGGAACCGATCACGGCCCCGGCGACGTCGGCGACGCGAGCCGCCATCCTCGTCGTCGTAGCCGTCATCGCTGCGGTTGTCGCCGCGATTCTCGCTGCGATTGTCGCCGCGATTATCGCCGCGATTGGAGTTGCGGTTGTCGCCGCGGTTGTCAGTGCGGGGAGCGCGCTCGCGCTCACCCTGCTCGGCCTTGTCGGCCTTGTCCGACCGATCGGCGGTGCGGTCCCTGTCAGCCTTGTCAGCTGAACGACCCTTGGCGCCTGCCGCGCCGTTGTCGGCGGTGCGTCCGTTGCCACCGGAGCGGCCGGAGGACTGCTTGGCGCTGATCGCCTCGATGAGTGCGCTCTTGCGCATGGTGCTGGCCCCCGTGATGCCCAGGGACTGAGCGAGCTGCTTGAGCTCGGGCAACAGCATTCCGGAGAGCCCAGAAGCCGACTTGCCTGTGGTGGCGGTATCGCTCACGTGAAATTCCTTCGTCATGCCCGACACCAGGGTGGAATCGGGGGTGCGCGCCGGGTTAAGACCAGGCTGCGCGGTGTCCGCCATGCCGTTCGAGGCATTCCCAAGATCAACAGGGGGAGATCAACGGGAGGAGAGAGAAACGTCCCTAGACGGACAGGATGAGATTAGCACCCGGCCAGGGGGGATGCCTCAGGACCCCCGAACGTGCACGCGAGCACCCTCCCCGTCGACCGCCACGGCGAGAGTCCGCCAGCCATCGGGAACTGCCGCTGTGGCGACGGCGCGTTCCTCCTCATCGACCGTGAAGGCGAGGATCGTGGGACCTGCTCCTGACACGACTGCGGGGATGCCACCCTCGCGCAGCGACATCATGAGTGCGTGCGAGTGCGGATACGCGTGAGCTCGCGCGTCCTGGTGCAGTCGGTCCTCCGTCGCAGGGAAGAGCATGGACGGATCCGCGACGAGTGCATGGGAGAGCAGCGCCGTGCGACCCAGATTGAACACCGCATCCGAGCGCGACACCGTGTCGTCGAGGAGCGTGCGTGCCTCCTTCGTCGCCATGGACTGCTGCGGGATGAGGATGACGGGCACGATCGACGGGTGCGTGGTGCGCGTCACCGCACTCGCGTGGGTGTCGTCGACCGAGTCGACCCATGCGGTCGTGAAGCCACCGAGCAACGCCGCTGCGACGTTATCCGGATGACCCTCCATGCGCGTAGCGAGTCCGAGCACCTCATCGTCGGGGAGCAACTCCTCCCCCTCCTCCACGAGTCCCCGCGCGAGCAGGATTCCCGCGACGATGGCGGCCGCGGACGAGCCCAGGCCCCGGCCCTGGGGGATGCCATTGCGGCAGCGGAGGACGAACCCGGGCGCGGAGAGCCCCATCGCCTCCCATGCGGACCGCATCGCACCCGCCACCAGGTGACGCTCATCACTCGGCAGGGAGCCCGCCCCTTCGCCCTCGACGGTGACGAGGACCCCGGGATCGTCGGTCACCATGGCCACGAGGTGATCGTGCAGCGCGAGTGCGAGACCGAGTGAGTCGAATCCCGGGCCGAGATTGGCACTCGTCGCGGGGACGACGACCTCGACGCCGACGGAGCGGAAACCCATCGCCTAGCCCCGCAGCCCCAGCGCGGCCGCGGCCACTGCCGCGTCCACCGGGACGATGATCGGGTCGGGCGCGGCCTCCAGCGCCCACTGGGGATCCTTCAGTCCGTTTCCCGTCAGCGTGCACACGATGGTCTGCCCGGCATCGAGCTGCCCGCGCTCGTGCGCCTGCAGCAGCCCCGCGACGCTCGCGGCGCTTGCCGGCTCGCAGAAGAGTCCTTCCTTCGACGCGAGGAGTCGGTACGCCGCGAGGATCTGCTCATCGGTGACGGAGTCGATCATCCCGCCGGAATCGTCACGCGCCGCAATGGCGTAATCCCAGGAGGCCGGATTGCCGATGCGGATGGCGGTCGCGATGGTCTCCGGCTTCGCCACGGGAGCACCGCTGACGAGCGGCGCGGAACCGGCGGCCTGGAAGCCCCACATGCGCGGCAGACGAGACGAATGTCCGGCGGCGGCGTACTCGTTGTAGCCCTTCCAGTACGCCGTGATGTTGCCCGCGTTGCCCACGGGTAGGCAGTGGATGTCCGGCGCATCGCCCAGGAGATCCACCACCTCGAAGCTCGCGGTCTTCTGGCCCTCGATGCGGTCGGGATTCACGCTGTTGACGAGGGAAACCGGGTAGTCATCCGCGAGACCGCGCGCGAGGGTGAGGCAGTCATCGAAGTTGCCCTCGACCTGCAGCAGGCTCGCGCCATGGATGATCGCCTGGGCGAGCTTGCCCATGGCGATCTTGCCCTCGGGCACCAGAACGGCGCATACCATGCCGGCCTTGACCGCGTACGCAGCCGCGCTTGCCGAAGTGTTGCCCGTGGATGCGCAGATGACGGCGCGGGCGCCCTCCTGGGCAGCCTTGCTGATCGCCATCGTCATCCCGCGGTCCTTGAAGGAGCCCGTGGGGTTGGCCCCGTCGTACTTCAACCACACCTGGCAGCCGGTCATCTCGCTGATGGTGCAGGCGTAGACGAGCGGCGTGCCGCCCTCGCGCAGC
>JBEGMG010000262.1:0-8678 GCA_041183165.1 Actinomycetota bacterium
AGCGGGCTCTACGTCGCGACGCGCGTCGGCCGAGATTCGTTTGCTGCCGGGCTCACCGAGCAGGCCAAGAAGTTCACCCAGACGAAGTCCGAATTGCGCGATGACATCGCGAAGTTCGTGCGCCTCGCGTCGTTCCTGATCCCACCCGTCGGGATCCTGCTCCTCGTCTCGCAATTGCGCGCCAACCAGTCCGTGGATGATGCTATCCGCGGCACGATCGCGGGCGTCGTGACGATGGTGCCCGAGGGCCTGGTGCTCCTGACGAGCATCGCCATGGCGGTCGCGGTCGTCCGCCTCGCGCAGCGCAAGGTGCTCGTGCAGGACCTGCCCGCTGTCGAGGTGCTCGCCCGTGTCGACACGGTGTGCGTCGACAAGACGGGCACGCTGACGGAGCCGGGCATGGCGGTGACCGACGTCGAGGTGCTCGACCCCTCCGTCGACGTCGACGCCGCCCTCGCCGCGATGGGCGCCTCGGAGGAGAGCCCCAACCCGACGCTCGCGGCCGTCGCGCAGGCGTACGCCAACCCGACCTGGTCGATGGTCGAGGGCATCGCCTTCTCCAGTGCACGCAAGTGGTCGGCAGCGACCTTCCAGGACCACGGCACGTGGCTCCTGGGTGCACCCGAAGTCGTGCTCGGCGATGCCGATCCTGCGGTGCGCGAGCGCGCCGAGACTCTCGCGGCCCAGGGCTCGCGTGTGCTGCTCCTCGCTCGGGCGACAGGACCGGGTCCCGATGCCGAGCGTGGACCGGGAGAGGTCGCCCCGGCCGCGCTCGTCGTCATCGATCAGCGCTTGCGCCCGGACGCGGCCGAGACGGTCGGCTACTTCCTCGAGCAGGAGGTCGCCGTCAAGGTGATCTCCGGCGATAACCCCGCCACCGTGGGCGCGATAGCCACCCAGGCGGGCGTGCCCGGCGCCGACGATCCCCTGGACGCCCGCGAGTTAACCGAAGACCCTGCGCAGCTCGAGGAGCCCATCGACTCGCACTCCGTCTTCGGCCGGGTCACTCCGGCGCAGAAGCAGGCCATGGTGGGCGCTCTCCATCTCCGGGGTCGCACGGTGGCGATGACGGGCGATGGCGTCAACGACGTACTGGCGCTCAAGCAGGCCGACCTGGGCATCGCCATGGGCTCGGGGTCCTCGGCCACCCGAGCCGTGGCGCAATTGGTCCTGCTCGACAACAGGTTCTCGGTGATGCCGCATGTCGTGGCTGAGGGGCGCCGAGTCCTCGGCAACATCGAGCGTGTCTCGGACGTCTTCCTCACCAAGACGTTCTACGCGACGATCATCTCGGCGTTCATCGGTCTCTCTGTCCTCTTCACCCTGGGCGCCGATGGCCAGCCACTGGAGTTCCCCTATCTGCCGCGGCACTTCACGCTCATCAGTTCATTGACCATCGGCATCCCTGGGTTCTTCCTGGCTCTCATGCCCAATACCGAGCGCTTCCGACCGGGCTTCCTGCGCCGTGTGCTGCTCTTCGCCGTACCCGCGGGCATCATCTGCGCGGCAGCGGGACTGGGCACGTACCTCGTGGTCCTCTCGATCGGCGAGCCGCTCGCCGATGCGCGGTCGGCGGCCACGATCGCCCTCTTCATCGTCACGTTCGCCGTGCTCGTCCACTCGGCGCGCCCGCTCAACCTCCTGCGGCTCGGTGTGTGCGCGGCGATGCTCCTCTCCTTCGTCGTGGTGCTTCTCGTGCCGTGGCTATCGAACTTCTTCGCCGTCTATGTCCAGCCCGAGCGCGACACCGCCATCGCTGTCGCCTTCGGCCTCGGGGGTGCGCTGCTGGTCTCCCTCACCGCGAGGGTCACCGACCGACTGCGCCGCGCCTGAAACCCCGAGTCTTTGCGACACTGAGCGCGTGTCCCGCGTGCCCGTGGCCCTGTCGACCTCATCGGTGTTCCCCGATGGCACCGCTGCGGCGTTCGAGGTCGCATCGCGGCTGGGGTACGACGGCGTCGAGATCATGGTGATGACGGATGCGGTCAGTCAGGACCCTGTGGCACTGCGTCGACTGTCGGATCACTACGCCGTGCCGATCCTTTCGGTGCACGCGCCCTGCCTCCTGGTCACGCAGCGAGTGTGGGGGACCGATCCGTGGGCCAAGCTCGTTCGCGCGCGTGATGCCGCAGAAGAGCTCGGGGCGAGCACCGTCGTGGTGCATCCTCCCTTCCGCTGGCAGCGGGAGTATGCACGCGAATTCGTTGCAGGACTCGCGCGCATGGAGGGCGAGACGCCCATCCGCTTCGCCGTCGAGAACATGTACCCCTGGCGCGCCGGGTCCCGAGAGGTCAAGGCCTACAGCCCGGGGTGGGATGTCCGCGATGAGGACTATCCCCACACCACGCTCGATCTGTCGCACACGGCTGTGTCGGGAAGCAATGCGCTCGAGATGGCGCGCGACCTCGGTGACCGGCTTGCCCACATCCACCTTGCTGATGGTTCCGGTTCCGCTCGAGACGAGCACCTCATCCCCGGTCGTGGCACCCAGCCGTGCGGCGACCTGCTCGCGGATCTCTCGGCCCGTGGCTTCGATGGCACCGTCGTCGTGGAGGTCTCGACCCGAGGTGCGGCCGATCGAGCAGCCCGCGAGGCCGACCTTGCCGAAGCCCTGGCATTTGCCCGTGGCCACCTCGATGCGGCTCCGGCCTAGAGTGGGCGCGATGGCAGGCGAATCGCAGGAGGAACCGGCACGCGGGAGCGGCGAACAGGTGCGCGATGCGGCCATCGCCGCCGCACGCAACGCCTTCGCCGCCGGCAGCTACGCCCGCACCACCTTCAAGGGGCTGGCAGCGGCCGCGGGGGTTGCGCCCACGGTTCTGCGCAAGTACTACGACAACAAGGATGCGGTCTTCGCCGCGGCCCTGCGCCTGCCCACCGACCCCGTGGGGGCCGTCCCCACGCTTCTCGCGCCGGGGGTCGAGGGTCTCGGCGAGCGCCTGGTGAGGTTCACCCTCGACACGCTGGGTGACCCTCAGGTGCGCGACGACCTCGTGTCGATGGCGCGCTCGGGTGCGTCGGCCGCTGCGCTCACCAAGTCTCTTCAGGACTACCTCGACACCACGCTGATCGATCGCGTCGTCTCCGCGGTCGGTGTGCCCGATGCCCGCATGCGCGTGGCGCTCATCTCCAGCTATCTCATCGGCGTGGCAGCAGGCCGTTACGTCATGCGCATCGAGCCGCTCGCATCGGCCAGCGAGGAGTACGTCGTGCGCCTTGTCGCCCCCACCATCCAGGCGCTGCTGGACCCCAGGACATCCCTGCCCAAGCCCTCGTCGACGGGAGCAACTGGATGATCGCGGTTATTGGTGCCGGTGCCATGGGCGAGGTCTTCGTCGCGGGACTGCTGCGGGCTGGGACCGAGCCGCACAGGCTGGTGATCGCGGAGAAGCGCGAGGATCGCGCCCGCGAGGTGTCGCAGCTCCACGGCGTGCGCGCCGTGAGCATCGCGGAGGCAGCACGCGAAAGCGCGACAATCCTGCTGCTGGTCAAGCCCCAGGACATCCCAGGCGTACTCGACGAGATGTCAGCGCTCATCGCCGATGGCACCGTCGTCATCTCGCTCGCCGCGGGAGTCCGCCTTGCTGCCCTGGAGGCCATGCTTCCCCGCGCTGCGGTCGTGCGCGCCATGCCCAACACCCCGGCGCTTGTCGACCTCGGCATCACCGCGATCTCCCCGGGGGCCTCCTGCTCGCCGCAGCAGGCGGACTACGTCGAGAGCCTGCTCTCTGCCGTCGGACCTGTCGTGCGGGTCCCCGAAGACCTCCAGGACGCGGTCACCGCAACCTCGGGCTCGGGACCGGCATATGTCTTCCGACTTGTCGAGGCGATGGTCGCGGGAGCGATCGACCTCGGCGTCGACCCGGCCATTGCCCACCAGCTCGTGACGCAGACGGTGCTGGGCGCCGCGACGATGGCGGCCCGCCCGGGTGCGGACCCCGCGGCCCTGCGTGTGCAGGTGACCTCGCCCGGTGGCACTACGGCTGCCGCGCTCTCGGTCTTCGACTCGGGCGACCTCATGGGCCTCGTCGCCGAGGCCATGCGGGCGGCCCGTGATCGTGGCCGGGAGCTCGGGGCGTGAGCGACTCGGTCGCGGTCGTCTGGGACGAGGCGCTGCGTGCCTACGACTTCGGGCCCGGCCACCCACTCGCACCCATCCGCGTCCAGCTCGCGATGCGGCTGGCTCGCGACTTCGGGCTCCTCGATACACCGACCCTGGAGATGCTGACCCCGGTCGTGCCCGCCACGATCGAGCAGGTCGCCGCCGTGCATGAGCTCGACTACATCGCTGCCGTGCAGCACGCGTCTGAGAATCCGCACGACGCTGATCCCCTGCGCGGACTGGGCACTCCCGATGATCCCGCCTTCGCTGGCATGCACGACGCGTCGGCGCTTGTCGCTGGAGCGACGCTCATGGCGGCGCAGGCGGTCCACTCCGGTCGCGCGGAGCATGCCGTCAACATCGCTGGCGGCCTTCACCATGCGATGCCCGGGTCCGCATCCGGCTTCTGCATCTACAACGACATCGGCGTCGCCATCGCGTGGCTGCTCGCCCAGGGCGTGGAGCGGATCGCCTACATCGACGTCGACGTCCATCACGGCGACGGCGTACAGGAGATGTTCTACGACGACCCGAGAGTGCTCACGATCTCGCTGCACGAGAGCCCCCTCTCGCTCTTCCCCGGCACGGGATTCCCCGAGGAAATCGGGGGCCCCGGAGCTCTGGGAAGTGCGGTCAACGTGGCACTTCCCGCAGGGACGGGCGACCAGGGCTGGCTGCGCGCCTTCCACGCGGTGGTCCCCGAGGTGCTCGAGGCATTCGACCCGCAGATCATCGTGAGCCAGCACGGCTGCGACTCGCACATCGATGATCCGCTCGCTCACCTCGCACTCACGATCGATGGCCAACGCATGTCCTACGAGGCCATCCATCGCTGGGCCCATCGATACGCGGGTGGACGCTGGATCGCCGTCGGCGGAGGTGGCTACGAGTGGGTCGATGTCGTGCCCCGTGCGTGGACGCATCTCATCGCCGAGGCTGCCGGCACGCCGATCGATCCGCACACCGAGACACCCGAGGCATTCCAGTCGTATGTCAAGACGGCGCTGCAGCGTCAGGCACCTCTGCGTATGACGGACGGCAGCAACCCATGGCCCAAGCCCTTCGATCAGGGATTCGACCCGGCCAACTCCGTGGATGCCGCAGTGCTCGCTACGCGCTCTGCCGTCTTCCCGCACCTCGGGCTCATCGCGGATCCCGACCCCTGGTTCTAGCCACGGCTCGGCCCCGGCGGGGGGCGTGATCCGACCCCCTCGACGACCCCCGATGGGTCCGACTAGGCTCGAAATCGAGATTCCGCGTGACGCGCGGCACACAGTGCAGTAGCGTCGCGCCGTCACGGGATGCCGGTCATCCCGACCGGAGGCAAGGAGCAGACATGAGCGGTGGACCTGAGCGCCCCCTGGCGGAGGTGCGTTTCCTCACCGTGGCGGAAGTTGCCTCGCTCATGCGGGTGTCCAAGATGACGGTCTACCGCCTGGTGCACGCTGGGGAGTTGCCCGCCGTGCGAGTCGGTCGGTCCTTCCGCGTGCCCGAGCAGGCTGTCCACGACTACCTGCGCACCTCCTACATCGAGGCGGGCTGAGCCAGCCCCACCGGAGCACCGGGCCACGCCGCGTACGGCGGGCTCAATCCGATCGGATAGGGTCATGCCTCCCGGGATTACGCCGGGATCTTCGCGGACTGAATGAGGTAATCGATGGGCTCGGTGGTCAAGAAGCGCCGCAAGCGCATGGCCAAGAAGAAGCACCGCAAGCTGCTCAAGCGCACGCGCGTTCAGCGCCGCAACAAGAAGTAGCTTGACTATGGGTCGCGTCGTGCTGGTCACGGGCGCTGCCCGCCACCTCGGTGGCCTGATGGTCCGTTCCCTCGTCCGCGACCCCTCCGTTGACCGCGTGGTCGGCGTAGATGTCGTCCCTCCACGCCGCCCGCTCCTGGGGGCGGAATTCGTACGTGCTGACATTCGCAATCCCGTGATCGGTCGGGTCCTCAGCTCAGCCGGTGTCGACACGGTTGTCCACATGGGCGTGATCGCTACCTCCCAGCAGGCCGGTGGTCGGACTGCGATGAAGGACATCAACGTCATCGGCACCATGCAGCTCCTCGCGGCCTGCCAGAAGTCCGAGGCCGTGTCTCGCCTGGTCGTCAAGTCCACGTCATCGGTGTACGGCGCAGGTCCTCGCGATCCCGCGCTCTTCACGGAGGGCATGTCGCCCAAGCACCCGCCGACGTCGGGATGGGCCAAGGACTCCGTCGAGGTCGAGGGATACGTCCGCGGCTTCGCGCGTCGGCGCCCGGACGTCGAGGTCTCCATCCTTCGGCTCGCCAATGTCATCGGCCCGCGCGTGGAGACGGCCATGACGGCGTACTTCACTTTGCCGCTCATTCCCACCGTCCTGGGCTTCGACGCCAGGCTGCAGTTCGTGCATGAGGATGACTCCATCGCCGCCCTGCACCGAGCCGTTACGGCTCCGGCCACGGGCGTGTTCAACATCGCGGGAGACGGGGTCCTGGCCCTCTCCCAGGCCGTGCGCCGCACCGGTCGCCCGACCCTGTCCGTCCCGGGCGCCTTCCTCGGAGTCGTAGGCCGGGCCCTCGCTCCCACCCGGCTGGTCGACTTCTCCTCGGAGCAGGTGCGATTCCTCACCTACGGGCGCGCCATCGACACGGGTCGGGCGCAGCGCGAACTGGGGTTCACCGCCAAGCGATCGACCTCCGCTGCCTTCGACGAGTTCCTCGCGGGCCACGACCTCGGGCCAGGCTTCGTGTCGGGGATCCTGGACGGCGCTGCCAGCCTCATCGCGACCCGGGGAGCAGCGCATGCCTGATGCACGGATCATCCCCCTCGACCCTTCGGCGCCGCGCCCCAGGCAGGAGAGCGTGGCTAGCGAAGAGGGCTTCGTCGATTTCCTGCGTCGTCGCCTCACGGGTGACTACACGGTCGATGACTTCGGTTTCGATCCCGACCTCACCGACCACGTGCTGCTCCCGCCGCTTCGCCCTCTCTACGAGCGGTGGTTCCGCGTAGAGGTGCGCGGAGCGGAGCAGGTGCCTTCGCATGGTGGTGCGCTGATCGTCGCCAACCATTCCGGGACCATCGCCCTGGATGCTCTGATGACGCAGATCGCCCTGCATGATCACCATCCCGCCCATCGCCATCTGCGCATGCTGGGCGCGGACCTGGTCTTCCAGACGCCGTTCCTCTCCGCACTCGCGCGCAAGGCGGGGCACACCCTGGCCTGCATGCCCGATGCGGAGCGCCTGCTCTCGAGCGGCGAGCTCGTGGGCGTGTGGCCGGAGGGCTTCAAGGGCATCGGCAAGCCCTTCAGTGAGCGCTACAAGCTGCAGCGCTTCGGTCGCGGCGGCTTCGTCTCGGCCGCGCTGCGCGCCCGCGTGCCGATCATCCCGACGGCGATCGTGGGAGCCGAGGAGACCTACCCCATGCTGGGCAACATCGCGCCGCTCGCACGCCTCCTCGGACTGCCCTACTTCCCGATGACGCCGACCTTCCCCTGGCTCGGGCCGCTCGGGATGATCCCGCTCCCGAGTCGCTGGATCATCGAGTTCGGCGAGCCGGTCCACACGGAGGACTTGGCCGAGGAGGCCGAGGATCCGATGGCCGTGCTCGAGCTCACCGACACCGTCCGTGAGCGCATCCAGCAGTCGCTCTATCGACTCCTGGTGCAGCGCGAGTCCACGTTCTAGCGGCGGACGATGCGGCCCACGGCGTAGCCAGCGGCGACACCAAGACCCACACCCGCGGTGGCGGCGAGCGCGGGAACGGCGGCGCGTCTGGCCTGCGCGCGGCGGCGGAAGTCCCGGATCGGCCAGTCGTTCTCCCGTGCATGGGCCCGCAGGAGCGCATCCGGGTTGACGGCGCACGGGTGCCCCACGAGCGACAGCATCGGGATGTCATTCGCCGAGTCGGAGTACGCCGAGCAGCGCGTGAGGTCGAGTCCCTCGCGTTCGGCGATGGCGCGCACTGCCTCTGCTTTGGCGAGCCCGTGCAGCGGGGCTCCCACGAGTCGGCCGGTGTAGACGCCCCCGCGGACCTCCGCGACGGTCCCGAGTGCTCCGGTCAGCCCGAGGTGCTTGGCGATGATGGTGGCCAACTCGACAGGGGTGGCGGTGACCAGCCACACGCGCTGACCGGCGTCGAGGTGATCCTGGGCGAGCGCCAGAGTGCCGGGAATGAGCTTGTCCGACATCTCCTCGTCGAAGATCTGCTCGCCGAGGTCGACGAGTTCATCGACCCGGCGTCCCGCGACGAAGGAAAGCGCGGACGCAGTGGCCGATGCCATGTCCTCGAGGTCCTCGGATCCGCTCAGCACGAACCGGAGCTGGCGCCTCCCGAAGTCCACGACCTGGCGCGCGTCGAAGAACCGTCGGCGCGCCAGACCCACGGCGAAGTGGAAGATGCTCGCCCCTCGCATGATCGTGTTGTCGACGTCGAAGAACGCCGCCGCGGTGGGATCGACGGGCGCCCCGCCCTCGGGCATGACCTCCGCTGCAGCGGCGGCCGCCTCGCCGGCATGGCGATAGGCGGGGAGCACGGGCGAGCGACGAACCACTCGGCCAGACTAGGGGGGTGGCCGATGAGCGGGTGATCCTCGTAGGC
>JBEGMG010000263.1:0-4863 GCA_041183165.1 Actinomycetota bacterium
CGCCAGGCATTGGGCGAGGAAGACCAATCGCTTGGACGCCAGCCGCAGGCGCTGGAGCAGGGGCACATCCCAGACGAACGTCACGGGCAGATCCGGATGCGACCTCAGCGCAGGATCATCGTCTCCGAGCGACTCGGCGGTGATCCACACCATCTCCGGCGCAGATCCCGAGGCAGCACTCATCGCCGCCGCCCCGGACGTCGTCGCCAGATCCGAGTCGCGCCGCACTCGCGGGTCGGCGTACGAGCGCGCGTCCGGCGGATCCTCCGGCGGCCAATTCGCGATCGGGCAGCGGGCTCGCAGATCGCACTCATGGCACAGCCCCGGCGCACGCTTCTCCACCTGCCACCTCGAGAAGCCGTAGGGCTTGCCGGTGAGGGCGCCCACGGTCCATTGCCAGCCCACGCGATTTGCGGCGCGAGAGCCGTCGAGCAGGTGCCGGAAGAACGCATCCTCTCCGTCACGCCAGCCACCGCCGTCGCGCACGGACCACTGGCTCGCCAGCCACATGCGCGTCTGGTTGGTGAGCCAGCCGGTGCGCCGAAGCTCGTCGGTCGCCAGGTCGATGCAGGCCATGCCCTCGGGCCAGTCGTAGGGCTCACCGCGCTCTTCGACGGAGTAGCGCAGGCTGCGCTGGGTGGCATCGCCCAGGCGGGCATAGAGGTGCCTGGCGTACTCCTGCCACAGCAGCTCGTCGCGGAACGCCGTGACATCTCGCGCCGGCCCACCGGCGACGTGATCCCACACGCGCGGGAGCGTGAGGAGTCCGTGGCGGATGTAGGGAGACAGTCCCGAGGCGCCGCGTCGATCGACCGGCCACACCTCATTACGTCGCGCGGCGTACCCGCGCACGGTGAATCCGGCGAGCGCGGCATCGGCCGCTCGCTGACCGCCGGGGATGGGCGAGGACTCGACCTCGCCGCGCACGAGCTCATCGAGGTGATGGCGCACCCACTGCGCTTCGCTTCCCCGCTCCGGGGCGGGGGCCTCAGCCACGGCGCACCCGGCGGATGCGGATCGGGCCCTTGGCCGTGGACGGATCGACGACGTGCCCACCCTGCGTGATCTCGACGTCTCCTGCGGCGACCAGACGGCGTGCGGCCTGCCGTGCGGGCTCCATCAGGTCTTGCCAGCCCTCCGGGTCGACCAGCCGGGCAGCCTCACTCGGGCAGATGGTCGCGCTCACGGCACGTGTGTCGAGCAGGTCGAGGATCGCCTGCTGGAGCGCCGCGTCGGTGCGGGTGAGCTTGTGGCGCCGGCAGGCGTCGGAGCAGTAGCGCACGGAATCCCAGTTGCGTGCCCACGCCTTGCGCCACTCCATGGTGCGTCCGCAGCGGGCGCACGTCTTGGGCTCGGGTGTCACCGTCACATCATCGACGCGCGCCACCTCGAGCGCATCCTCAGGACGCGGTCGCAGGCTTCGCCGGTGCCACCTGAGCCAAGGGATTCGGCGTCGGCGGCGTGATGAGGCGGAGGGTATTGCCGTCAGTGTGATGGAAGGGCTCGGGGCGATCCGAGATCGTCATCGTGGTGTCTTCGGTATAGGTCCAGGTGCCGTCGGGATTGGCCGTGACCGTCATGGAAAACGCCGTCGTCTTGAAGTGCGCGGTCAGGAAGGGGTTGGAGCTGATGCCGTAGTCGTGCGCGCCCAAGGTGGCCTTGACGGTGAAGGTCGTGGCGTCGGCGTCGCACTGCCCGCCCGCGAGCAGCACCTGGCCCCGCGGGATGGCCGCCATCAGCATGACGGTGTTGGTCGCCGGCTCCCAGAGCCAGTAGCCGTCCTGGTCGTGGAAGGTGGCCGTCTTATCGGGCTTGGTGATGTGCGTGTGATAGCGCAGGCCGTAGAACAACTGCGGGCCGTTGGTCTGGGGATCGATCGGTTGCGCTTCGTAGTCCTCGACGTAGACCTGATCCTTGGCACCCGACCTATTGGGGTGCACGTCGGCACCGGCCGTGCCCTGCCACACGCCTGCCAAGGCGCGCAGGGGCCCGAGATGGGCGAGCGTGTCCGGGCTGATGTCAGCCGGCTTGGTGTAGATGGACGGAGGCGTACTGGGCATAGCGCAAGGCTAGGCCACACCCGCGGCTAGCGGGCTGCGGTGCCCTCGACGTAGTCGTCGTCGCCGGAGTCGATCCAACTCATCAGTCCACGAAGCTCGCGACCGGTGTCCTCGATCGGGTGAGCCTCGCCCTTGGCGCGCAGCGCCTTGAACTCCGGAGCGCCGGCCTCCTGGTCAGCCATGAAGCGGGCGGCGAAGGAGCCGTTCTGCACGTCTGCGAGGACGGCCTTCATGTTTTCCTTGACACGCTCGTCGATGACGCGCGGACCGGAGACGTAGTCGCCGTACTCGGCGGTGTCGGACACGCTCCAGCGCTGCTTGGCGATACCGCCCTCGTACATCAGGTCGACGATCAGCTTGAGCTCATGGAGGCACTCGAAGTAGGCGACCTCAGGCTGGTAGCCAGCCTCGACCAGGGTCTCGAAGCCGTACATGACCAACTGCGAGGCGCCACCGCAGAGCACGGCCTGCTCGCCGAAGAGGTCGGTCTCGGTCTCCTCGGTGAAGGTGGTCTTGATGCCGCCTGCGCGCAGCGAGCCGATGGCCTTGGCATAGGACAGCGCGAGGGGCCACGCCTGTCCGGTGAAGTCCTGCTCGACCGCGACGATTGCCGGTACGCCGCGGCCCGCGACGTACTCGCGGCGCACGAGGTGACCCGGACCCTTGGGCGCGACCATGCAGACGTCGACGGTCGCAGGAGGATTGACATAGCCGAAGCGGATGTTGAAGCCGTGCGCGAAGAACAGCGCGTCGCCTTCCTGGAGGTTGGGTGCGATGGCCTCGGCGTAGAGCTTCTTCTGCACCGGGTCCGGCACCGTCATCATGATGAGGTCCGCCTCGGCCGCGGCGGTCGCAGGATCGACGACGCGCAAGCCCTCCTCCTCTGCCTTGGCGCGGCTCTTGGAGTTAGGCGAGAGACCGACACGGACGTCCACGCCGCTGTCGCGAAGGCTCAGGGAGTGGGCGTGGCCCTGGCTGCCGTAGCCCATGACCGCGACGACGCGATTCTGGATGATGGACAGGTCGGCATCGCCGTCGTAGAACAACTCGGCCACGGGGAACTCCTTAGAGGGTGCGGACAGGGGACGAGACTATCGGGGGGTGATGTGGATCAGGCGGTGCGGTCTGCCGGCCGCAGGGCCCGGTCGGACATGGAGCGACCGCCGCGGCTGGCCGCGATGACTCCCGACCTGACGAGTTCCTTGATGCCGTAGGGCTCCAGGAGCTTGAGCAACGCCTCGATCTTCTCGTCGTCACCGGTGACTTCGATCGTGACAGCATCGAGAGCGACGTCGACAACCTTGGCCCGGAAGAGCTGCACCACCTCGAGGATGCTCGACCGCTGCCCCGCGTCTGCCTTGACCTTCACCAGCGCAATGGCGCGCTGGACCGAGGTCGTCTCGTCGAGCTCCACGATCTTGAGGACATTGACGAGCTTGTTGAGCTGCTTCGTCACCTGCTCGAGGGGCAGGCCGGTGACATTCACCACGATGGTCATGCGAGACACCTCGGGCACCTCAGTGGGGCCCACGGCCAGCGACTCGATGTTGAAGCCGCGCCGGGAGAAGAGACTCGAGACACGGGCGAGGACGCCGGGCTTGTCCTCGACGAGGACCGAGAGGGTATGGCGGCTCATGTCACTCCTCCGAGTCCCAGGAGGGCGCCATCTCGCGCGCCACCAGGATGTCATCGTTGCTCGTGCCTGCGGCGACCATCGGCCAGACCATCGCGTCGCGATGGACGACGAAGTCGATGACGACCGGGGCGTCGTTGATGGACAGGGCCTTCTCGATTACCGAGTCGACCTCCTCCGGGGTCTCGCACCGCAGGCCATGGCAGCCATAGGCATCGGCGAGCTTGACGAAGTCGGGGATGCGGTGGCTGTGCAGGTCCGTCTCGGAGTAGCGGGAGTTGTAGAAGAGCGTCTGCCACTGGCGCACCATGCCGAGGCTGGAGTTATTGATGAGTGCGACCTTGATGGGGATGTCATTGATCGCGCAGGTGACGAGCTCCTGGTTGGTCATCTGGAAGCATCCGTCGCCGTCGATCGCCCAGACGACCGATCCCGGCATGCCCACCTTCGCGCCCATGGCCGCGGGGACTGCAAAGCCCATGGTGCCGAGGCCACCGGAGTTGAGCCAGGTGCGGGGCTTCTCGTACTTCACGAACTGCGCACCCCACATCTGGTGCTGGCCGACGCCTGCGGCCATGATCGCGTCGGGTCCGCTGAGGGCACCGAGCCGCTCGATGACGTACTGCGGCGACAGGCTGCCGTCGTCGGGCAGGTCGTAGCCGAGGGGGTAGGTGTCGCGCCAGCGATTGAGCTGGACCCACCAGCCCTCGTAATCGCCCTGGCGTCCGGCAGCCATCTCCTCGCGAAGGGCAGCGACGAGCTCGGCCATGACCTCGCCGACGTCACCGACGATGGGCACGTCAGCGTGGCGGTTCTTGCCGATCTCCGCCGGATCGATGTCGGCGTGGACGATGGTGGCGCCCGGCGCGAACGTCGAGAGCTTGCCCGTGACGCGGTCGTCGAAGCGCGCCCCGAGGGCCACGATGAGGTCGGCCTTCTGCAGTGCGCCGACCGCACCCACCGTGCCGTGCATGCCCGGCATGCCCATGTGCTGCGGGTGGCTGTCGGGGAAGGCACCCCGAGCCATGAGGGTCGTGACGACCGGCAGACCGGTGAGATCCGCCAGCTCGCGGAGCTGGGCCGACGCATTGGAGCGGATCACTCCCCCGCCGACGTAGAGCACGGGCCGCGGGGAATCCAGGATGAGCCGCGCGGCCTCGCGCACCTGCT
>JBEGMG010000264.1:0-3485 GCA_041183165.1 Actinomycetota bacterium
GCCATGCTCGAGTCCGCTCGCCGCGATGTGACGCCGGCTGCCGGCGACTCCGTTGCGGGCGACGCCACGACTCCGGACGCGGGGGGAGTCGACCCATGGTCGGAGAAGTCACTCGGCGCCGGCGCTCCGCGTGATCCGCGCCCGCTGTCACAGCGCAATCTCGATGCGCTCAGGCGCATTCTCGATGCGGCCGGAGCCGCGACCGGCGATCTCGCGATGCCGCTTGTGACCGGCGAGCGGCCGACCATCAACGTCACCGTCCCTGTCGAGGCGCTCATCGATGAGCAGTCCACAGTGGCCGGCTGGCTCGAGCAGTTCGGTGTGCCCACGACGATGATCACCGGCGCCGCCGCACGCCGCCTCGCCTGCGATGCATCGCTGCGGCCCCTGCTCGTGGATCGCCAGGGTCAGCTCATCGCGATGATGCCCAAGGTCCGCACCATCCACCCGGCCCTGCGCCGCGCGGTCTTCATCCGCGACCGTCGCTGTCGCTTCACCGGTTGCCGTTCACGCATCGACGAGGTGCATCACATCGTCTACTACCGGCATGGCGGCGAGACAGTGCTGTCCAACCTCGTGGGCCTGTGCTGGCACCACCATCACCTCATCCATGACACCGGCTGGCACATCCAGGGTGATCCCGGAGGGCGATTGACCTTCCGCTCGAGTCGCGGGCGGGAGCTGACGAGCGACCCACCTGCCTTCTAGCGACCCATGACCGCCAAGGCCCAGGCGATGATCTCCGCATCATCGGCGAGCGCCGCGTATCTGCCTGCCTGCCCTCCGTGCGAGCCCTCCCCGGTTTCGACGCGGAAGACGATGCTGCCGCGATCAGTGATCCGCTCACGGTCGCCGTGCTGGGGGTCGGAGTGGCGCAGTGCGGCGACCCACTTGGCCGGCTCGTGCACGAGCACGCGGGGGTCGTGGACAGCGCCGGTGACGAGCAGCGGTGGACGATCGGCGGGGTCGGGCAGGTTGAGGTACGGCGTGTAGGTCTCCATGTAGACACGCTGCTCGGGGATACGCGGGTCGCCCCACTCCTCCCACTCGGTGATGGTGAGCGGGATGTCGGGATCGAGCATCGAGTTGATGCAGTCGACGAAGGGGACCTCCGCGATGATCCCGGCCCAGCGGCGAGGTGCCATGAAGTAGACCGCGCCCTGGAGGAGTCCCCCGGCTGATCCGCCACGGCCGACGATGCGGGTGCCATCGACGAGTGCGGGAGAGCCTGCGTCACCGGCGAGGTGGTCGGCGGCAGCGATGAAGTCAGTGAAGGTGTTGCGCTTGGCCAGCAGGTGGCCGTCGATCCACTGCTGGCGGCTCACCTCGCCGCCTCCGCGGATATGCGCCTTGGCGTAGACAACTCCACGGTCGAGGAGCGGCAACACCCACGACTCGAACCACGGGTCGTCGACGGACTCATACGAGCCGTAGCCGTAGAGCAGGCACGGTGCGGTGCCATCGAGCGGTGTGTCGCGATGGCGTGTCACGACGACGGGGACAGGCCATTCGCCGCCGGTGTAGACGACCTCGCTCACGTACGCCGACGGATCGTGCCCGGGCACCACTCGCTCATGGCGCAGGCGTCGCTCACCGGTGGCGAGATCGACATCCCACCACCGGGTCGGATCTGTGAAGGACTCCGTGACGACCGTGACGAAGGCGGCATGCGGGTCGTCGTTGCGCCCAAGGCGGAGCGAGCCGCCCGGGTCGGCGTGAATCTCGTGGCGGATACCGCCGTCGCGCTCCAGGATTCGGATACGCGGCTCTGCATCGACACGCGAGTAGGTGACGATCGCGTCATCGAAGGCGACCATGTCGTGGATGCGCTCGGGCCGAGCGTGAGTGCCACGGATATCGAGTGCGGGCGCGGTGGGGCTGGCGTCGGCGGTGAGGGCGAACTCCACCTCGTCGGCATTGGACACGGTCAACCAGCGGTCGGTGTCCCATTCGACGTCGTACTCGACATCCGGCACACGCGGCTGGATCGACACCGGCTCGCCCCCGACGATGGACCAGCACTCGCTCGTCGTGCGCGAGTGCGACGCGATGACGATTCGATCTTGGCTGCGACGGACCGTGAGTTCGAAGCGCTGATCGGGCTCGGTGAGCACGACGTGCCGCTCACCGGTGCGAGGATCGACGCGGTGCACCTCGCAGGGGCGATTGAGGGCGTCGATGACGGTGAAGTAGAACCACCCGTCGGCCCAGGCACCGGTGTAGTAGGTGTCGTCGATCTCCAGTGGGAGGTCGTCCGCGCGGGAGAGGTCGCCCGCGCCTGACATGTCGCGGAAGCGCAGCGTGTAGCGCTCCGAGCCACCGAGGTCGATCGAGTAGGCGAGCAGGTCGCTGCCTGGCTCCACCACCCCGGTTGCGGCGTAAGGCGATCCATACGAGGCGAGGTCCACGAGCAGCTGGCCGACCGCGGCTCCCTCGGCCGGGGCCGTGCGGAGCGCCCGTCGCAATTCAGGCAACTCGCGCCCAGGGGGCGTGAGCGTGTAGTAGGCATGGGAACCGTGATCACTGCTGGCCGAGCGCTCAGCATCCGGCGTGCGGGCGACGAGCTCGGAGAGGACCTCCGCCGTGAGTCCCGCGAGGCTCGCTATGCGCGCGTCGCAGGCGGCGCGCTCGGCCTCGAGATGGGGCAGCACGCGATCCCCATCGCGCATCCACGCGTAGGGATCATCGCCGGGATCGCGAGGGGCGAGAGGGCTTTGTACATCAGTGGGCACGGTCGGCAGACTACGAGGGAGACGATGTGATCCGCAGACTGATCGCAGGAGTGGCCGCAGCCGCCATCGCCGCAGTGCCCGTTGCGGCCGTGCCGCAGGCCCAGGCGGCCGACCCGGTGGTCTTCACCGTCGGCATGCTGAGCGACGTCGACTCGCTCAACCCCTTCACCGGCATCCTCGCCGAGGCCTACGAGGTGTTCCAGCTGCAGTACGCCACCCTCATGCAGCCGAGCTCGGCCGACTTCACCCCCGCACCCGGCCTGGCCGAGTCGTGGGAGGAGTCCGCGGACGGCAAGACCTGGACCTACACCCTGCGCCCTGACCTGGTTTGGTCCGACGGCACTCCCCTGACGGCCAACGACGTCGCCTACACCTTCAACCGGATCCTCGAGGGCCGCTACGAGCAGCGCAACTACGGCAACTACGTCCGCAACATCACCTCGGTCGAGGCCACCGACGACCGCACCGTCGTCATGACCGTGCGTGCGCCCTCCCCGATCATGGAGCGCCTCGCGGTCTACATCCTCCCCGAGCACGTGTGGAGCGGGGTCGACGCCAAGGCCGTGAAGTCCTTCGCCAATGAGCCCGAGGGCGAGCCCCTCGTCGGCTCCGGGCCCTTCCTGGTAGCGGAGCGCCGCACGGGGCAGTTCATCCGCCTGGTCGCCAACGACACCTACTACGCCGGCCGGCCCAAGGTCGATGAACTCATCTTCCGGATCTACAACAACCCCGACGCCCTCGGCCAGGCGCTCA
>JBEGMG010000265.1:0-7858 GCA_041183165.1 Actinomycetota bacterium
GATCGATGGGCGCCTTACGGAAGAGTTCCCGATTTGGGCAATCCTCGGAGGTCCATCGGGAAGCGAACTGGTGGGGGTAGTTCAGTTCCTTGTTCTTCGTGGCCAGACCGGTGGGTGCCCAAGCTATCACTCGCGGCCAGCGGCGGGCGAGATCTTCGACTTGCCTGATCGCCTTATCGAAGCCCTCGATGTCAGGGCGTCCGATCGACCGTGCCCAGCCCTCCGGATTGTCGGGACTTTGGTCCGCCGGGCTCGCGAACGCGAAGCCCCTGATCGGCCTCAGATCACGTTGATAGGCAACTCGACCGTATCGCTGCTGGTACCAAGCCAGGTATGGCTGGAGCGTCTTCGGCCAATCGCCCCCGTTCTCCTCGAAGCGAATGCACGTTCGCCATATCCAACTTTCGCCCGCCGGCACCTTTGCCGCGTTGCCCCACCAGAGGTCCTCGCGTCGGGTGGGTCGGCCGGTGGAGATCCTCACCTGCCAGTCGCTCGATGACATGGCCTCAATCGAGAACGCCAAGTCGTGGCGATACTCGAGGACCGGGTAGAGGACCGAGACGCCGACTGCGATGTCCGCGGTTCGGAGCACCGCCAGCGGACTGTAGAGTTCGTTTGGATACGTGCCCTGAATCCGATCACCCGGCGCGCTGAGCAGCTCGGGCCACCCGGAGCCCTCAAAGTCGTACGCAGCAATGCTCGGGCCCAGCTTGATCGGAGGCGTGGGCAACTGGGTGACATCCACCGGGTCAGGGGAGCTCCTCGGCACCGATCGGTACACGACATCGAATCCCCCGGGCTGCGACTCGATGGCGCAGCGGAGGTTCGTATCGGCAGTCGGTTTCCATCGATCCACCAAGACCCGCCCCTGCCGGGTCGTCACGGATACGGCACCATCCGGGTCGACGGTCGTGGCTACGCTTGGCTCGACCGCGAGTAATCCGATGAGGGTGCCGGCAACCACGGACATCAGGGTCATGCGCGGGAGCATAGGTCGTCGACGCTGCTTCGTACTCGCAGACGCCTCGCTACATCACGGCGAGTTGAACGGACGCATATCGACCGGAAGCCAGCAGACCGGCACGTATCCGAGTGCCTGGACGGCCCGGATCTCGGTGACCTGGGCATTGATCGACTCGTTGGGGCCCCAGAGCAACGAGTTTCTCGACCGATCAAACTGCATCCCGACCCAAGTCTCGTGCCCCGGAACGAGGTAGTCGGCCACCTCGAACCGGCAGGTCGGGATGCGTTCGGATCGAGTCGGGCTCGGGACATATCGGTAGCCGTCACACCATGTGGGTGCGAAGAGGTGCAGCACATCGCAACCCCGCCCCTCCGTGACGAACTTCAGGCTGGGATGCCGCTCGAGTGCCAGCTCAAGGAACTTCACGAGATTCCAGGTCGGCGAGAGACTGTGCGCGAACGCGTCGAGTCCGATCGTCTTCGCACCGCACTCGGCAGCCGCGTCAAGTTCCCTCCACGCGAAAGCTCGGTGCTCCGGGTTCATCGGGTCGAGGGGCTCGCTTGTGGCGTGCCCATTCCAGCCGCGCTCGACCATGCCTGCACGGCCCCACCACAAGCCAACCTCCTTGCCGCCGGAAGCCAGCATGCGCAGGCGATCCGAGGCAGAGAGCGGGCGTGCGCCGTCGGTGGCCGGGAGCGCCATAGCGGTGAGTGGAGACGCGAATTGATACGGGTAGAATGTGGGTCCCGCTGGTGCCAGCCCGCTCGGCGTCCAGACCATGATTCTGTCCGCTCGCTGAAGTTGGCGAGCGATGTGCTGGGAGGCATTGAGGAACCCGTCGTTCTCTGGATCTCCGGCTTCGGGCACCCATCCCTTCGGGTTGGCGGCAGTCTGCAGTTCCCCCATCGCGAGGGATACGCCGGCAACCGCACGACCATCGCGACGGTATCGCACGGCACCGTAGGTCGCGCGCAGGTGTTCCCGGTACGGAGCCAACGCTTCGACCCAGTTCGCGGTTCCCGCGGCGGTGATGTCGATCCGATATGTTCGAACGGTCCCCGGTCCGAGCACCGCGGGATACTCGATTCGTGACTCGTAGCTGGTCGTCGGGGAGTTGGTGAAGGCAATGACGGGTACCCACGAGCCATTCGTGGCATCTCGGAGTTCCAGCCGGACCTCATGCCGGTACTCCAGCAGTGGGTAGCTCACCGATACGCCGATCGACCCAGAAGCCGTTCCCGCGACGATCGCCGGGCAATAGAGGCTGCCCGGGTATGTCCCTTGCCAGGCGGATCCCGGCGAGAGCTCGATGTTTGCCCCCACCTCCTTCATGTCGCGAATGCCGATGGCGTTGCCGAGCCGCAGACTCGGCAGGACCACGCCGGCCGCCACGCGGGCTTGGTTGCCCTCGTTGCGGTAGGTGAGCTCGATGCGAACACCGTGCGGCGTCTGCGAGAGGGCGATGCTTGGTCGGACCTTGTCCGGTGAAACAGTGTCTGCGCTCGACGCATCGGGCCGCCACGATTCGAACAGCACGCGTCCGTCCGCGAACCTCGCGGTCCATTCTCCGTTGCTGCCAACGAGCGTCAGCGGATTCGTCGCGGCGCTCGTGCCGTTCTGCGGGACCGGGCCAGCGGCCGTCAGTACCGCGGTCGCTTCCGGGAGCTTTCTCACGGCAATCGAGCGAACAGCGGCTTCTGCGGACCTCCCGGACGTGTCGTCGAGCAACATGACGCCAGGCACCCCCGTCCGGGCCTTCGCCAGAAGGGCTTGGATCGAGGACCGGTCGCGATTCTCGACGGCGATCACGGGCACCCCGGGCCATCGCGCATGGATCGCGGTGCCGATCGATGCGGAGAGCGCCGACTGGAAGTTCGCCCGCAGCACCCTGTCCGCCACGGCGGTCTGTGTCACGGACAATCCTGACTTCGGGAACCGTGCGAGGCCGAGCGTCGCCTTTAGCTGCGCGGACCAGGGATGGCGATCGAGTACCGCTGTATCGGCGGCGGTGTAATGCCAGCGCGGGACCGATCGATAGGAGACGAGAACGACGCTCGGTTCAATGCCGTGAGCGTGCGCTCTCTCCACGAGGGCCCTCGTCGCCTCTCGCGCGGTTCGGTGACCGCTGTTGAACCACGGTGCGCGCCTCGCGGAGGACGTCCGGCCCTGCACCACACGGATGACGTCTCCGGGGTCGCTGGTCAGAAGCTCGGCCGGTGTCTCGAGCACCAAGGTGCCGGAAGAGCGGTCGAATCCGCGAAGGGCTGGTGCCGGGACGGCCGAAGGTCCAGTCGCCGCGACACCCGCGGCATCGCCGGCCACCGCATGGGTTTCAACCATCGCCTTCAGCAACACGCAAGCAAGCCCGCAGATGACTGCACGCATCGTGACCCTCCGAGTCGTCGTGATTCCCGAGATGCAAGTCTTCGTGGCTGCAACACCGCTCCACCCCGGACGGCCGACCCCAGCCTCGCATTCGCAGTGTTTCGACGCAAGTGGGCACCGCGAGTTTGGATGGCCATTGGGAGGCCGGTAACGAGGTCCGGCAGTCCCCGGGCGCGGGGACGGGTCTCGGGGGGCTTCGGCCCATGAGGAGAATTGCCCCGGGGCGCCATTCTCGTACGCCCGAGGCTCGACCGGCATGAGGTCATCGGCCTTCGCCCCCGGAAACTAGCATCGTCGGCGATATGCACATCGCCCACGCCCTGCGCACGATCCGCCTGTCCCTTGGTGGGCCGCCGGTCTCGCTGATCGACATGTGCCAGGCGCTCCACGACCGCGGCAACCGGGTGTCGGTGCTGTCACCGTTCCCGGACGACGTGCCCGCCCGTTGGCTGCGCGGCGACGGTCCGTCGGTGTTCCGGCAGCCGATCCGCTCCCCGAAGTGGGGCAAGCTGACCCGGGCCGGCGTCCGCCAGGCCCGCGAGGCACTGCAGGGCGTCGACATGCTCCACCTGCACATGCCGTGGGATCCGCTGAACCACCAGCTGGCGTCGATCGCGCGGTCGATGCGGGTCCCGTATTGCGTGAGCACGCGCGGGACGCTGGACGACTGGGCGATGGCGCAGAAGCGCATCAAGAAGCTTGCCTTCATGGCCCTGTACGGGCGCCGCTTCCTGGAGAACGCCGCGTTCGTCCACTGCACCGCCGAGGGCGAGCGCATCCAGTCGGAGCGGTGGTACCCGCGCGGGCGGACGGTCGTCATCCCGAACCTGCTGAACATGTCCCCCTTCGAGCGACTGCCCGACCCGGCGCTCGCGGACCAAGAGTTCGGGATCGCGCCTGGCGTGCCGGTGCTCCTCTACCTCAGCCGCATCCACCCCGGGAAGGGGCTGGAGTTCGTGATCCATTCGATGCCCGACGTCCTGGCGAAGAACCCGCGGGCCGTGCTGATCGTGGCGGGCGACGGAAACGCCGAGTTCGTCGCGAAGATCCGCGCCACGATCGAGGAACGCGGCGTGTCCGCGAACGTCCGCCTGGTGGGGTTCGTGTCGGGCGCGACCAAGGCGTCGCTGCTCCGCCGTGCATCCGTGTTCCTGCTCCCGTCGAGCCACGAGAACTTCGGCAACGCCGTCTTCCAGGCCGCGGCCTGCGGGACGCCCGTCGTGATCACGCGGCAGGTCGAGACATGGCGCGAGCTCTGGCTCGGGCGCGTTGCCCGTCTGGTCCAGCAGGACCCGTGGGAGATCGCGGCCGTCGTCAACGACGAGCTCTCCAAGCCCGAGGACGAGCGGGCCGCCCAGGCCCGCCGGGTCCGGGACTGGACCTTCGAGTTCTTCGGCGGGGACAGGATCATCCGCATGTACGAGGACGCCTACGCGAGCCGATCGGTGCAGCCGGGCGCGGCGTGAGTGGCCCTATGATTGCGGTCCCATGACCCCGTCAGCCACGCCCGCGGGCGGCAGCCCCATGAAGGTCCTCGTCGTCGGCGCCAGCGGCCTGCTCGGCAACGCGGTGGCTCGGGTGTTCGCCGCCAGCCCGGCTTTCCGCGTGGCATGCACCCTCCGGGGCCCGGCGATGGGCGCGCGGCTCCGTGCCGTCGCGCCGCTCGAGGTGGTCGAGCCGGTCGACGCGGAACGGCTCGAGGACCTCGAGCGCGCCTTCGACCGCGTCCGCCCGGGCCTGGTCGTCAACTGCGTCGGCGCCACCAAGCACGTGGACTCGGGCAACGAGGCGTCGGTCGCGTACGGCGTGAACGCGGTGCTGCCGCATTCCCTCGCGACGCTGTGCGCGCTCCACGGCGCCAGGATGGTGCACGTGAGCACCGACTGCGTGTTCACCGGCTCCAAGGGCATGTACCTCGAGTCGGACCGCCCCGACGCGACCGACGTGTACGGGCAGTCGAAGGCGGCCGGGGAGGTCCGCTACCGGCACGCGCTCACGATCCGCACCTCGATCATCGGCCACGAGATCGACACGAGCCGGAGCCTCGTCGAGTGGTTCATGCGGCAGTCGCAGTGCAAGGGGTTCCGCAAGGCGATCTTCTCGGGGTTCCCGACCGTCACGCTGGCGCGGATCATCCGGGACGTCGTGGTGCCCGATCCGTCGCTCCACGGGCTGTACCACGTGGCGGCGCCGCCGATCGACAAGTTCGACCTGCTGTCCCGCATCGCGCGCGCCTACTCGCTCAGGACCTCGATCGCCGCGGACGACGCGTTCGTCATCGACCGCTCGCTCGACGGCAGCCGCTTCACGAAGGCGACGGGCTTCCGTTCGCCCGACTGGGACTCGCTCATCCACGAAATGCACGCCGACTGGGCCGCCCACCCGACGCTCTTCCGCGGCCCCGGCGGCGCGCCTCGCTAGGATCCCTTCCCATGTTCAAGGACAAGACCCTCCTCATCTCGGGCGGCACGGGCTCGTTCGGCAATGCCGTCATGCGGCGCTTCCTCCACTCGGACATCGGGGAGATCCGGGTCCTGAGCCGTGACGAGAAGAAGCAGGACGACATGCGCAAGAAGTACGCGAGCCCGAAGCTCAAGTTCTACCTTGGCGACGTCCGCGACTACTCGAGCGTGCGGAACGCGATGACGGGCGTCGACTTCGTCTTCAACGCGGCGGCGCTGAAGCAGGTCCCCTCCTGCGAGTTCTTCCCGATGGAGGCCGTGCGCACGAACGTGATGGGCACGGACAACGTCATCGAGGCGTCCGTCGACGCGGGCGTGAAGCGCGTCGTGTGCCTGAGCACCGACAAGGCGGTCTACCCGATCAACGCGATGGGCATGTCGAAGGCCCTGATGGAGAAGGTGATGGTGGCCAAGTCGCGCAACCTCGCCGGGAGCCCGACGACCGTCTGCGGGACCCGCTACGGCAACGTGATGGCGTCGCGCGGCTCGGTCATCCCGCTCTTCGTCAAGCAGATCATGGCAGGCGAGCCGATCACCATCACCGACGCGCGGATGACGCGCTTCATGATGACCCTCGACGACGCGGTCGACCTGGTGCTGTTCGCGTTCTCCAAGGGGAACAACGGCGACATCTTCGTGCAGAAGGCGCCTGCCGCGACGATCGACACGCTGGCCCGGGCCGTCTCCGAGCTGCTCGGCAAGCCGAGCCACCCGATCAAGGTGATCGGCACCCGCCACGGCGAGAAGCTCTACGAGGTCCTCTGCAGCCGCGAGGAGATGGCGGGCGCCGAGGACATGAAGGACTTCTACCGGCTCCGCCCGGACACCCGCGACCTCAACTACGGCCGCTACTTCGAGGAAGGCCAGGTGCGGATCTCGGAGGCGGAGGACTACAACTCCCACAACACGACGAGGCTCGACCTGGAGGGCATGAAGGCCCTCCTCATGAAGCTCGACTTCATCCGCGACCTCGTCGCGGGCCGGACGCCCGAGCTCGTGGACTGACCCGAGGAGGCGCCGAGGCGCCGGTGAGCCAACAACGATGAACAAGCTGAAGGTCGCCACGATCGTCGGAACGCGCCCGGAGATCATCCGGCTCTCGCGAGTCATGGCCCGGCTCGACGAGTTCTGCGAGCACACGATCGTCCACACCGGCCAGAACTACGACTACGAGCTCAACCAGATCTTCTTCGAGGACCTCGGCATCCGGAAGCCGGACTGCTTCCTTGAGGCCGCCGGCGCCAGCGCCGCCGAGACGATCGGCAAGGTGATCATCGCGACCGACCAGATGCTCGCGCGCGTGCGGCCTGACGCCGTGCTCGTGCTGGGCGACACCAACAGCAGCCTCGCGGTCCTTCCCGCGAAGCGCCGGAAGATCCCGACCTTCCACATGGAGGCGGGCAACCGCTGCTTCGACCAGCGCGTTCCCGAGGAGATCAACCGCCGCCTCGTCGACCACATGGCCGACGTGAACCTGACCTACAGCACCATCGCCCGGGAGTACCTGCTCCGCGAGGGGCTGCCGCCCGACCTCGTCATCAAGACCGGCAGCCCCATGCGCGAGGTCCTGGAGCACTACCGGGAGAAGATCGATTCGTCCGATGCCGTCGCGCGGCTCGGCCTCGAGGACCGCCGGTTCTTCGTCGTGAGCGCGCACCGCGAGGAGAACATCGACTCCGAGCGGAACTTCCGCCGGCTCGTGGAGGCCCTCAACGCGGTCGCCGAGCGCTTCGCGCTCCCCGTGATCGTCTCGACGCACCCGCGGACCCGGAAGCGCATCGATTCCGGGGAGTGCACGTTCCACCCCGGCATCCGCCTGCTCAAGCCGCTCGGCTTCTCCGACTACGTGAGCCTCCAGACGCGCGCCCGGGCGGTGCTCTCCGACAGCGGCACGATCACCGAGGAGTCCTCGATCCTGAACTTCCCGGCGCTCAACCTCCGCGAGGCGCACGAGCGGCCGGAGGGCGTCGAGGAGGGTGCGGTCATGATGACCGGCCTCAACCTCGACCGGATCCTCCAGGGCCTGGCGATCCTCGAAGGCCAGGAG
>JBEGMG010000266.1:0-4582 GCA_041183165.1 Actinomycetota bacterium
GTCCAGGGCCGCCAACTCAGCCTGGTACTCCGGGGTGTTGTCCTCCGCCTGCACGATCTGAGCAGAGGTCGCAGTGTCATCACCCGTAGGCGCGGGTGCAGGGTTGGCAGTGTCGTCGAGCGACTCGGGCGCGGGACCCGAGATCGACCAGACGGGTCGGAAGTCCAGGAGCGCGGTGCGGCCCACGAGCTCCACGAGGCGCTCCTGGCTCACGTCAGGCACCGAGACGACGATCGCGGCGCCATCCCCGGAGCCCTGCACAGTCACTTCAGCTTCGGCGACGCCCACTCCGTCGACTCGCTGGCGGATGATCGCCACGGTCTGGGCGAGCTGATCGTCGGTGATCGTCGCGCCTTCCTGGACAGCCTTGGGCTGCAGGATCACCTGGGTGCCGCCGCGCAGGTCGAGGCCGAGGCGCACGACGTTGTCCTGACCCGGCCAGAACGCCCACACTGCGAGAGCCGCCGTGATGAGCGCCATGATGAGGAGCAATCGGCCGGGATGCGTCTGCGAGCCGGTGCGGCTGCTGCGATTGGCGGGAGGCACGTGTCTTCCTTCTCAGCGTGGACGTGGCAGGGCGGGTGAAGCGTCCGACTCAGGCGTTGGGGTTCGGAGGTTCGGAAGAGCCTCCCCGATCGGTCAACTCCGCCGGAGGCGTGGAGTCAGATGGCACGGGGTCGATGACCTTGGCGATTGCCGCTTTGACGACACGGATCACCACGCCCGGAGCGATTTCGATCTCGGCGTCGTCTTCGTCGATGGCCACGACGGTGCCATAGACGCCCGCCGTCGTCATGATCCGAGTGCCCGGGTTGAGCGCGGACATCATCTCCGCCTGCTTGCGCTGGCGATTGCGGGCCGGGCGCATGATGAGGAGATAGAAGACCACTCCGATGAGGAGGATCGGCAGCAGCGTGCCCAGGCTTTCCACGAATACACCCCTCGATGACCGGCCGCGCCGAGGATGGCGCGTGGACTCAAGAGCCTAGCCGGAGGCGTCCGGGAAGCCCAACAGCCCCTGGGCGGCCCAGGTGCCCGCCGGAGGGGCTACGCCGAGGTGGGCATAGGCCGCACTCGTGGCGACCCGGCCCCGTGGGGTGCGGGCGAGCAGGCCGTGGCGCACGAGGAAAGGCTCGGCCACCGTCTCCACCGTTTCCGACTCCTCGCCCACGGCCACCGCGAGCGTCGACAGACCCACGGGACCGCCGCCGAAGCGGCGTACGAGGGCGTCGAGCACCGAGCGGTCGAGTCGGTCCAGTCCCAGCGCATCCACCTCGTACAGGTCGAGTGCCGCGCGCGCAGCGGTGCGATCGACTTCGCCGGTGCCGTGGACCTGTGCCCAGTCGCGCACGCGACGCAGCAGCCGGTTGGCGATGCGCGGAGTGCCACGGGATCGGCGTGCGATCTCTGATATCCCCTCGTCATCGATCTCGACGGCGAGGAGGTGAGCTGACCTCTCGAGGATCGACCGCAAGTCGGATTCGTCGTAGAAGTCCAGATGCGCAGTGAAGCCGAATCGGTCTCGAAGGGGCCCCGGCAGCAGGCCCACTCGTGTTGTCGCACCCACGAGGGTGAATGGCGCGAGGTCGAGTGGGAGTGCCGTCGCCCCAGGACCCTTGCCCACGATGACGTCGACGCGGAAGTCCTCCATAGCGACATAGAGCATCTCTTCCGCGGCGCGCGCGATCCGATGGATCTCGTCGATGAAGAGAACCTCACCCGGCTGCAGGCTCGACAGGATCGCCGCTAGGTCACCGGCGTGCTGCAGGGCAGGCCCGCTCGTGATGCGCAGCGGCGCCTCCATCTCCTCCGCGATGATCACGGCGAGGGTCGTCTTGCCGAGGCCGGGAGGGCCGGAGAGGAGCACGTGATCCGCAGGACGCTCCCTGCGTCTGGCCGCCTGGAGGACGACATCGAGTTGGGCGCACACTCGAGACTGACCGATGAACTCATCGAGTTGGCGCGGCCGCAGCGCACCCTCGAGCGCGCGCTCGCTGTCGTCTGCCCTCGCATCGACAAGGCGCTCACTCTCCGGCTCAACCGGGGGTCCGTGCTCTTCGCGAGTCATCGGCGGTCCAGGTGCTGCAGCGCTGCGCGCAGGAGCTGAGCGACATCCGCGTCGGGGCCGAGATCGGTTGACACGGCGGCTACGGAGCGATCCGCATCCCGAGCCGACCACCCCAGTGACACGAGGGCGGCGCGCACGGTCTCGAGTCCATCACCGGTGGGTGCCTCGCCCTCACGGGCGACCGCACGCAGTCGATCCTTGAGTTCGATGATGAGGCGCTGGGCTCCCTTGGTGCCGATGCCGGGAACACGGGTGAGGCTGGCGACATCCTCCGCGGCGATGGCGTTGCGCAGACCGTCGGGCGACAGGGTCGCGAGCACCGCAAGGGCCGTGCGCGGGCCCACGCCGGACACGGTCTGGACAAGCTCGAAGACGTCGCGCTGCTCGGAGTCGGGGAAGCCGTAGAGCGTGAGCGAGTCCTCGCGCACCACGAGGCTCGTGTGCAACGCGAGAACGTCGCCCGTCCTCGCAGCAGCGGCCGTCTGCGGGGTGCACGCCACGCTGACTCCGATGCCGCCTACCTCGATGACAACGCCGGAGGGCTGGACTGCGGCAACCACACCGGAGACGGACGCGATCACCGGCGGACTCCGGCCGCGGCCTGGAGTCGACGCTCGGCGCCTCCACGCCAGATCTCGGTGATCGCGAGGGCCAGGGCATCGGCCGCGTCAGGTGGGCGCACGGGAGCCTCGAGACGCAGAACCCGGGTCACCATGGCGGTGACCTGGGCCTTGTCGGCTCGCCCGCTCCCGGTCACCGCGGCCTTGACCTCGCTGGGCGTGCGCAGGCTCAGCGGTATGCCGCGGCGGCCAGCCGCGAGTGCCGCAACGGCACCGGCCTGGGCGGTCCCCATGACGGTGCGGAGATTGTGCTGGCTGAAGACACGCTCCACGGCGATGATCTGCGGCTCATGCCGCGCCACGAGCTCCTCCAGGGCCCGCTCGAGCCCGGTCAGGCGCTCCTCAAGCGGTGCCTCGGGGGGTGTGCGGACGACCACGACATCGATGAGCGTGAGGGGCCGACCAGGGGCGCCTTCGACCACACCCACCCCACATCGTGTGAGACCAGGGTCCACGCCCATGACCCGCACGAGCGCCTCCTCCGCGATCCCGGGATCCGGGCCGATGCGAACACCTGTGCGAATACTACTGCTCCGGAGCGTCGGCCTCGCGGATCGCACGGGCCTTCGGCGTGCCGTCGCCCGGCTCCCCCTCTGCGAGAGGGTCGGCAGGTCCCACGGGGGCCTCCGTGACCGTGGCGAAGCCTGAGCGCACGTCGGCCACCAGATCGGCGAGATCCGGCACCGCCCGGTCGTCCGCCGAGATGCCCACGAATGCCGAGCCGTCGTAGGTGACCATCGTGACGTTGACCGCCGCGCCTATGGTCGCCACCAACGGGTAGATGCCCGCAATGCGCGCCCCGGCGATGAAGAGGGGCAGCGGGGGTCCGGGGACGTTGCTTGTCGTGACGTCGCTGGCCAAGGCCGCCTGTGCCAGCACCGGTACGGGCACCAGCCAGCTGATCTCCGCGAGCGGGTCGGCGAATCTGAGAGCAGGTTCGTCGCGCCAGCGTGCCACCGCCTCGTGAGCGGCATGCATGCGCTCGTCGACCGTGAGACCGGCCACGGGTAGGGCGATGCGCGCGATGGTCACCGCATTGGAGGCTTGGGCCGACGTATCGCCAGCATCGCCGCGAAGGCTGATGGGCACGTTGAAGCGAAGGTCATCGGCCACACTCCCCCGCCGCACGTGGTAGCGCTCAAGGCCGAGACCTACCGCCGCCATGAAGGCGTCGTTCACGCTGCAGTCACGTGCCTTCGCCGCACTGCGCAAGCTAGCGAAGGGCAGATCGAAGGCGGCGAAGTGGTAGGTGGTGCCGCGCTCCGTCATCAAGGGCGACAGCGGACCGTCGGGCACCGCTGTGAATCGGCCCACGGAGGCCAACGTGCCCAGCACCGACGTCCAGGTGTTCACAGGATCGGTGAGGGTCCCGCGCGCGAGGGCCACCATGGCTTCGCCGACACGCTCGGCAGCGCCTAGCCCGCGTCGAACGTTGTCGACGATGTCCGCGAGGCTCACCTCGGGCGCTCCCGCGTCCACCGCTTCCGGGGCCTCGGGCGCATCGGCCTCTTCCGGATTGGGCATGGCACCGAGCTCCACCAGGTTGAGCCCGATGAGGACGGTCGCCTGTCCATCGGCGATCGCGTGGTGCAACTTAAGGAGCAGCGCCGCGCGGCCGCCCTCGAGTCCTTCGACGAGGACGAGCTCCCACAGGGGTCGATCGCGATCGAAGTCGGTCAGGCTCACCCGCCGTGCTTCGGTCAGGAGTTCGCTCCAACTTCCACCGCCGGCCAGGCGCATACGGCGTAAATGGAGCCCCAGGTCGAAGTCGGGATCAACCGCCAGTCGCGGTGACGCGACTCCAAAGACACCCCTGAGAGGGCGCTGCCGCAGAACGGGCACCATGCGGGTGAGACGCTCCACGCGCTCTCGCAGGCGCTCCCAATCAGGGGTG
>JBEGMG010000267.1:0-14653 GCA_041183165.1 Actinomycetota bacterium
CCGTGAGCCACCCGTTGGCACCGGGGACCACCACGATCCGGTTGGCCCCACTCGCATCGACTTCGATGAGCGCCGTCCCGCTCGGACCCTCGACATCGGCGACCGCGGAGAGGTCGAGGCCCTCGGCGCCGAGCTCCGCGCGCATCGCCCTGGCACCACTCGAGGTGCCGCCCGTCGCAGTGCTCGGTGCACTTCGCGCGGCGCACGCCGCAGGCATGCGGACAATGCTCAACACCGCACCCGTGCCCGCCGACGGACTCCCGGAGGGAATTCTCGAGGTCACCGACATCGTCATCGCCAACGAGCATGAGGCGAGCGAGATCACCGGTCGCGACGTCGACGGCATCGACTCGGCGTA
Source organism: Actinomycetota bacterium (assembly GCA_041183165.1). Classification (GTDB taxonomy): domain Bacteria; phylum Actinomycetota; class Actinomycetes; order S36-B12; family S36-B12; genus Mxb001. The sequence goes on from JBEGMG010000267.1 coordinate 359, forward strand.
CGCCGCTGCGCGGGCATTTCGTGACCTCGGTGCGGGCAGCGCGATCGTCACGCTCGGCGCGGAAGGTGCCGTCTGGTCGACGCCCGAGGGCGAAGGCCATACGCCGGCTTATCCCGTCACGGCCATCGACACCGTCGCGGCCGGAGATGCATTCTGCGGCGTACTCGCCGCATCCCTCGCGGACGACCTGCCCTGGGAGTTGGCGCTGCACCGCGCAAGTGCCGCCGGGGCGCTCGCCACCACCGTCGCGGGCGCGGCTCCTTCCCTGCCCTCGGCAGAAGCCATCCAACGACTAGTGGAGGACACGTGATCTGGCATCCGCAGCTCGCCTCGCTGCTCGCCCGCTTCCGGCACGCCAATGCGATCGCGGTGCTCGACGCACCGTTCCCGTCGTACCCCGACGTCGAGACCGTCGACCTCATCGTGCGCCGCGGGCTGCCCACCATCCCCGACCTCGTCGACCTCATCCTCGCCGAGCACGAGGTGAGCAGTGTCGTCATGGCTGAGGAGTTCCGTCAGCACGTCGACGCTGCCACTCAGGCCGACTACCTCTCGCACCTCGGTGAACTGCCCGTGGAGTGGATACCGCACGTCGACTTCAAGGCAGAGGTGGGCCGCTGCCTCGGCATCGTGCACACCGGTGATCCGGTGCCCTACAGCAACGTCATCCTGCGCTGGGGATGACATGAAGCGCACCCTGGTGCCGCGCATGGAGCCCTACGCGACCTCCATCTTCGGCGAGATGTCGACCATCGCCGCCGAGACAGGGGCGATCAATCTCGGCCAGGGCTTCCCTGACACAGACGGCCCCGATGAGATCAAGATGGTCGCGCGTGCCGCGATCGCCGAGGGCAAGGGCAACCAGTACCCGCCCGTGCACGGCCTGCCCGATCTGCGGGCAGCGATCGCCGAGCATCAGCAGCGCTTCTACGGGCTGTCGATCGATCCAGCTACGGATGTCGTCGTCACCACGGGCGCGTCCGAGGCCATCCAGTCTGCGCTCCTCGCCCTGTGCGACGTCGGCGATGAGGTCGTCGTCTTCGAGCCGTGGTTCGACATCTACGCCGTCGGCATCGCGCTGGCGAATGCGACGCGGGTGAGTGTGCCGCTGCGCCCGCCTTCCTTCCGCCCCGACATCGACGCGCTGCGGGCCGCAATCACCGACCGCACCCGACTGATCCTGCTCAACACCCCGCACAACCCCACCGGCGTGGTCTTCACGCGCGAGGAACTGCAGGCGATCGCCGACATCGCGATCGAGCGCGACCTCATCGTCATCTCCGACGAGGCCTACGAGCATCTGTGGTACGACGGGCACCCCCATGTGCCCATCGCCACGCTGCCCGGCATGGCGGAGCGGACGGTCACCATCGGGAGTGCGGGCAAGTCCTTCTCCTTCACGGGTTGGAAGGTCGGGTGGGCCACTGGGCCCACCGATCTCATTCGCGCCGTGCGCGCCGTACGCCAGCATCTGTCCTTCGTGTCCGGTGGACCCTTCCAATACGCCATCGCCCACGCGCTGCGCATGCCCGACTCCTACTTCACCGACTTCCGGAAGGGGCTTCAGGAGCAACGCGACATCCTCACCGCCGGCCTGCGCGACCTCGGATTCACCTGCGTGGAGTCTGAAGGGACCTACTTCCTCACGACCGACCTGGGACCGCTCTCGGACTACCCCGATGCACTCACCGCCGCGCGCGCGCTGCCTCAGTTAGCCGGTGTCGTCGCCATTCCACTCCAGGTTTTCTGCGATCACGCCGGGGTCGGGGAGCGCTCCCTGCGCTGGGCCTACTGCAAGCGCCCAGAGGTCCTCCGCGAGGCCCTCGACCGACTTGCCGCCCTGCAATAGGGCACCATGGTCCGATGCCGCAGATCGAATACGTGACGCTCGCCCACCACGCAGAGGCCGTCAACGGCCTGCTCTACCTCCAGGGCGCGGGGTGGACCGACCTCGAGCAGCCCATCGATGGCGAGGGCAACCTCGGCATGCTCCACCTCGGCATCGGCGTGAGCATCACGATCGGTTGGAACGAGACCAACCGCAACTACCCCCTCACCATCAGCGTGGAGCACGAGGATGGCGAGCAGCTCTTCGCCGTCGAGGGCAGTGTCGAAGCTGGCCGCCCCGCTGGCGCAACTCCCGGTGCCGATCTGCGCAGCGTGCTCGCCGTGAGCGGCGAGGTGCAGTTCGGTCGCCCCGGCGGTTACGTCGTGCGCGCCTACATCGGCGATACCGACGGCGGGAGCGCGCGCAATGTGTCCTTCCGCGTGCACTTCCCCGGTGCCGTGCAGGCACCTCCGGCGGGTGGGCCCGCCGACTTCTCACTCTGACGCCAGCCCAGCCTCAAGACGCCCGCTCACCGCGTGTCGAGCGACGAAATCGCGGCTAAGTGGCGTCCACTGACGGCAATCCCGGATCGACGGGTTCGATCGGCATGGGCGGGGACACGGCGAACTCGCCCGTGAGTGCATTCCAGGTGAGCATGCCCTCCACGGGGCTCACCACCCAGAGGGTCTCGAGCCGCACCTCCTTCGCCAGGCCGCCGCACTCCAGCGCGAAGGCCGGCATGGCCACGCGCCACGCCGGGAAGGTCTCCACCGGCTGCACCGACATGCGCATGTAGTGGCTGGAGCGACACGAACCGTAGAGGTAGAGCCCCGACTCGGCATGGAAGGCTGCGGGCTGCCACGCCGTCGTGCGCTCCAGCGGGAGCCAGCCTTCTGCGAGCTGCCAGCGCTGAAACCACTGGCGGTCGACGCGGGACCGCCCGACATCAGAGACGTGGAGAACGGACTCGGTGTCGTCGACGGAAAGCGGGATGGTGAAGACGCGCTCGAGGCTCGTGCGCCGGTAGGAAGCTTCCACGCGGTAGGTATCGGCATCGCCGACGCGCGCGTAGTCCGCCGTGAAAGGCCGCCTCCAGGTGGCGCCGATGCCTTGGAAAGTGGAGTGAGCCTGGGCGGATTGAGCCCACTTCCACCTCTGCCCGCGCGAGCGGTCGAAGACCCCTCGATCCGCGAAGACGGGCACACCCTGGGTGAACCAGGTGAGTGATCCACGATCCTCATGCCCGTGCTGCGCCGGCCGGGGGCCGAATCGCAGGACGTAATGGGTCGCGGTGTCGTCCCAGGAGGAGCGATTCGCCGCCCACCCCAGATCCGCGCAGTAGAGCCGCGCGGGCAACGCGGTGTCGTCCTCGAGGCCCAGCGACGACGCAGTGATCGACTCCCGGTTGCCTGTGCCGATCGCGTCGAGGACACCGTCGGGGCGCGTGAGCTTCCATGTCGCGAGCGCCGCCCGGCGGACTACCGCTCCCATATCCACACCTGCATCGACCTCAGCGCCGACCTGCGCGAGCGTGCGACGCCAGAGGTTGACGTTGAGCCGGTGGTACGACGTGGACTGCTCTGCGGTCATACCGCACGAGTCGAAGACGGTGTGCGCGTCGGCCTCGAACCTGCGGATGGCCGCCTCGCGCCACTCCGGGTGATCGAAGAGGCGCGCTGCTTCAAGCAGCGACATGTTGGCCAAGGTGCCCTGGTTATGGGGCTTGTTGAGCGGCGCACCGCGATAGCGATAGGGATCGAGGTTGGCGGCGGCCAACCGGTCCATGACAGGGCCGAGTCGCTCATCACCGGTGGCGGCGTAGAGGCAGGAGACCAGGCCCATGCGCAGCCGGATGATGCCCGGCGTCCAGCCCGTCTCCTTGAGAGCGTCCGAGCCGGCCAAGTAGCCCGGGTCTGGGATGGCCGCATCGCGCTCCAGGAGGATGTCGACGACCGGCATGCCTTGACGCAGGCCTGCCACGAGCCATGACATCGAGTGGAAACTCGTCGAGAACGCCGGATCGGCCAGATCCCACAGGCGCCACTGGGCCGCGTCGCCGCGCACGGTGAGTTCGCGCGCGTCGAGGGTCACAACACCTTCGCTGGCGAGGCGCGTGAGGTCTGCCCCCCATTGGCGAGCACCGGTCTCCTCTTCGGCGCAAATGCGCGGCAACTCACCGGAGCGCACTGCCCCGACCGGCTGCGTGATGGCGAGGGACGCGAGGAGTGCCGCGCAGGTCGCGGCGATCATCGTGCGCCTCATGGGGTCGGGGAGACCGTCAGCGAGGTCGTGATGCGGGCGCCCTTGCGATCCCCCGAGACACGGCACTGCATGTCCCAGGCGTCCACGGCCGTACGCCAGGCCGGGAACGCCTCAACCGGGACGGCCTTGAGTCTGGGGCAGTCGATCGTGAGAGCGAGACCGGCCGACTCGTGGATGGCGCCCGTCGCCGTGGGCTCCCAACCGGGCGCCAACTGCCAGTGCTGGATCCAATCCTCGGCCCCTTCGCCGCGATCACGAACGACCAGACGCGTCGGTCCGACCTTCACCTCGCGCTGCCGCTCGATGCCGTCAGCTTTGTCTCGTACGACGAACTCCGCGGCGGAGATGCGCGTGGCAGCCGTCGCCGGGTCATACTCCGGCGATCCCACGGGCTCGAAGACCGAGTGAGCTGCCATGCCGTGCGCAAAGTCGTAGCGCGCACCGCGATCCTTGCTGAAGAGGCCGCGGTCCGAGAGGACCGGCGTACCGAGCGCGAACCAGGTGAGACCTCCGTGATCCTGGTGACCGTGGAGGTCCACGGCTGGTCCGAAGCGCAGCGTGAAGTGGGACCCGTCCACAGTGCCCGCGGCCCATCCAGTCTCACGGCACCACAGCGACATGCCATTGGGTTGCAGGCCCACGGAGGGTTGACCGTCACCGATGGACTCGAGTACGCCGTCAGGGCGCACAAGGGCACCGAGCGCGCGCTCCTCACGCGCGAGATCGAGACCGAGAGCGTGGGCGACCTTGTTCCACAGGCGCAGGTTGTGCTGCTGATAGGTGCTGCTCTGCTCCCGCATCATCCCGCAGGCCTCGAACACGGACGGCAGGTCTCGACGGAACCGCTTGAGGGCGACCTGACTCCACTCCTCGATGCCGAACGCCTTGCTCGCCTGCATGAGAGCGACGTTCGACATCGATCCGTGATTGTGCACGGGGAAGAGAGGGGGCCCGGGGTAGCGGGCCGTGTCCATGTTGGCTGCAGCGAGTCGCTTCGCGATGGGGATCAGCCGTGGATCGTCAGTGAGGTGGTAGAGGCAGGTGGTCGTCTCAAGCCGCGTGCGGAACTGTCCCTGCGTCCAGCCCATAGGACGGCGGATGCGGTTGCTCACGGACGCACCGGGGTCCGGGAGCAGGCGGTCGCGCTCCATGAAGACTCGGATTGCCGTCTCGGAGTCATCGAGCGCGAGGGGCACGATCCAGGCGAGCGAGTGGAACCACAGGGTCCACGACGGATCCCGAGGGTTGTCAGCGGCCCAGCCCTTGCGATCGAGCTCGACCCTCTCCCCATCGAACTCCACAACGCGCCGTGTGGCCACCTGTGACACATCGAAGCCGCGGTAGGACGCGACGTTGTAACTGTCGCGGCAGGTTCGTGGCATGTTGACGGAGTCGGCTGGCTTGGCCTGCGCCGGCGGTGCCACGAGAAGCGTGGCGGCGAGGGCTCCGCACACCAGCAACGACCGCACCACGCGCATCGTTCGATTCTGCCCGAGCAGAGGCTCGGAAGCGACATGACCCTCACCATCCCCAGGGGGCGTGAGGGTCATGTCACATAGATTCGGGTGCTAGCGCTTGGGCGTCACCGTCAGATGGGCCCCATCGGGCACCGTGCCGATGACGACGGTGTCTCCGTCACGGACGTCCCCGGCGAGGATCTCCTTGGCCAGCGGATCACCGATAGCGGTCTGCACCAGTCGACGCAGCGGGCGAGCACCATAGGCGGGTTCGTAGCCCTTATTGACCAGCCACTGAAGTGCCTCATCAGTGATGTCGAGAGTGATGCGCCGATCAGTCAATCGCTTCTGCAACTGCTCGACCTGGAGCTTCGCAATGCGCTCGAGCTCAGCCTTGTCGAGCGGATTGAACATCACCAGCGCGTCGAGGCGGTTGAGGAACTCGGGACGGAAGTGCTGACGCACCACCGCCATGACCTGCTCCTTGCGCACGTCATAGGGCTCGGACTGATCGATGAGGAACTGCGATCCCATATTGGACGTAAGGATGAGGATGGTGTTGCGGAAGTCGACCGTGCGACCCTGGCCGTCGGTGAGACGACCATCGTCGAGTACCTGGAGCAGGATGTCGAAGACCTCGGGGTTGGCCTTCTCCACCTCGTCGAGCAGGACGACGGAGTAGGGGCGACGACGTACAGCCTCGGTGAGCTGGCCGCCCTCCTCATATCCGACGTAGCCGGGAGGGGCGCCCACGAGACGCGCAACCGAGTGCTTCTCGGAGTACTCGCTCATGTCGATGCGGATCATCGCTCGCTCGTCGTCGAAGAGGAACTCTGCGAGAGCCTTGGCGAGCTCCGTCTTGCCCACACCTGTCGGACCAAGGAAGAGGAAGGAGCCGGTGGGTCGATTGGGGTCAGCAATACCCGCGCGAGCACGGCGTACGGCGTCGCTGACTTCGCGCACTGCCTCGGGCTGTCCGACGACACGCTTATCGAGGTAGTCCTCCATGCGCAGGAGCTTCTCGCTCTCGCCCTCGAGCAGCCGCCCGGCAGGGATACCGGTCCATGCCTCGACGACCTCGGCGATGTCGTCGGCGGTGACCTCCTCCTGCACCATCGACGCTTCGCGCGCCACGGTCTCCGCGGTCACGCGCTCGAGTTCCTCCTCGAAGGTCGGGATCTCGGCGTAGAGCAACTTGGATGCCTGCTCGAAATCGCCGGAACGCTGCGCCTTCTCTGCGGCAGCGCGCAGGTCGTCGATGAGGACCTTGAGCTCGCCGATGCGATCCAGGCCGGCCTTTTCGGCATCCCACTTCGCGCGTAGGCCGCGCAGCTCCTCATCCTTATCGGCGATCTCCGCACGGATGCGCTCGAGGCGCTCCTTGGATGCTTCGTCGGTCTCCTTCGCGATCGCCATCTCCTCCATGCGCAGGCGGTCGACCTGGCGCTGGAGCACGTCGATCTCCACGGGGGAGGAATCGATCTCCATGCGCAGTCGCGCAGCGGCCTCGTCCATGAGGTCGATGGCCTTGTCGGGGAGGAAGCGCGAGGTGATGTAGCGGTCGGACAGCGATGCCGCAGCGATAAGAGCGGAGTCGTTGATGGCGACCTTGTGATGCGCCTCGTACTTCTCCTTGATACCGCGCAGGATCGAGATGGTGTCCTCGACGCTCGGCTGGCCTACGAGGACCTGCTGGAAGCGCCGCTCGAGCGCCGGGTCCTTCTCGATGTACTCGCGGTACTCGTCGAGCGTGGTCGCGCCGATCATGCGCAGCTCGCCCCGGGCGAGCATGGGCTTGAGCATGTTGCCTGCATCCATCGCCGAGTCGCCCCCGGCGCCCGCACCCACGACGGTGTGAAGCTCGTCGATGAAGGTGATGATCTGGCCGTCGCTTTCCTTGATCTCGTCGAGCACCGCCTTGAGGCGCTCCTCGAACTCTCCGCGGTACTTCGCACCGGCGACCATGGCGCCTAGGTCAAGGGAGATGAGCGTCTTGCCTTCGAGCGAGGTGGGCACATCGCCTTCGACGATACGTCGGGCCAGGCCCTCCACTACGGCCGTCTTGCCGACGCCGGGCTCGCCGATAAGGACGGGGTTGTTCTTGGTACGCCGCGACAGCACCTGGATGGTGCGGCGGATCTCCTCATCGCGGCCGATAACGGGATCGATCTTGCCCTCGCGCGCACGCGCGGTGAGATCGACGCCGTACTTCTCCAGCGCCTGGAAGGTGCCCTCGGGGTCGGGACTGGTCACGCGTGCTCCTCCTCGCATCTCCTGCAGTGCTGCCATGAGCGCCTCGGGTGTCGCGCCCGATTGATTGAGTCGCTCGCGCACGCCCGGCTCCTTAGCCAGCGCGACGAGCATGTGCTCGGTGCTCACGTATTCATCCCCGCGCTCCTTGGCCAGCTCCTGCGCGGTATTGATCACCGCATAGGACTGCTGACTGAGCTGGGGGGCGGACACAGACGACCCGCTCGCACTGGGCAGCGCATCGACCGCGGATCGAATCTCGGCGGTCAACGCTGGCCGGTCCACGCCCACGGCGTCGAGCAGGGCGCTCGCGATGCCCTCGCCCTGCTGGAGCAGGGAGTCGAGGATATGCAGCGGCTCAACCTGGGCATTGCCCTTGGCCGCGGCAATGCGCACCGCAGCGCCCAGGGCGTCTTGTGCCTTGGTGGTGAACTTGATGTCCATCGTTCTCTCTCTGTGTTCCGTGGATAGCGCTACGCGCCGCGTCGGCGCTGGGGTCGGTAGAGGACGAGCGCGGTCGAGCGCTTCTCAGCCGCATAATTCTCGACCTGGACGCGCAGTCGATCAACCTCGGCCTGGAGTTCGAGCAGGCGTCGAATTCCTTCCAGGCTGATGCCCGCGGCTGACAGATCGGCGACCTCGCGCAACTTCTCGACATCGTGCGCGGAGTAGAGCCGATTGCGGCCATTGACGCGCTGCGGGCAGACGAGCCCGAGTCGGTCGTACTGGCGCAGGGTCTGCGGATGCATACCGGCGAGTTCGGCCGCAACGGAGATGGCGTAGACGGGTCGGGTGCTGTCCATCATGCGCCCTTCGCAGCCTCGAGCAGATCCTTGCGGGGATCTTCGACGCCACTCGCCTCGACGAAGCGCTCGAGAGCCTCGCGCGCCTCATCGGTCAGCGCGGGTGGCACGTGCACATCGACGGTCGCGAGCAGGTCGCCCTTGGTGCCGTCCTTGCGCGTCACGCCCTTGCCACGCACGCGGAAGGTGCGGCCGTTTGCTGTGCCCGCGGGGATCTTCAGCGTCACGGTGCCGCCACCGGGGACGGGGACGGCCATCTGGCCGCCCAGCGCCGCCTCGGCGAACGTGACCGGCACCGTCACGGTGAGGTTGTCGCCCTTGCGCGCGAAGACCGGGTGCGGTGTCACGTGCACGACGACGTAGAGGTCGCCGTTGGGCCCACCACGCTCACCCGGCGCACCCTTGCCCTTGAGGCGGATGCGCGCACCGTCCTTGACGCCCGCGGGGATGCGGGCCTGAACGGTCCTCGTGCTCACCCCTCGTCCGGAGCCTCGGCAGCTCGGGCACGGGTCGTCGACGATGAGACCCCGTCCGGCACAGGCCGTGCACGGCTCGGCGAAGGCGAAGCCACCTGCATTGCGAGTGGTCTGCCCACTGCCCTGACAGCTGGGACATACGCGCGGCACGGTGCCGGCCCGCGCACCCGTGCCCTTGCAGCTATCGCACGCAGCGTCACTGGCAAGGCGCAAGGGGATCGTCGCGCCCTCGAGGGCATCGGTGAAGCCGAGAGTGATCTCGCTCTCCACATCCTGGCCGCGACGAGGTGCCTGGGGGCGGCGCCCGCCACCGCGGCCGCGGCTGAAGATGTTGCCGAGGATGTCACCCAGACCGCCCTCATCAGCACCGAAGACATCGCCGAAGTCGTACGTCGTGCCGCCGCCGAAGCCACCCGGTCCGCCGTATCCGCCGCCGAAGCCTCCGCCGCCGAAGCCTCCGCCACTCGCGAAGAGCGTGCGCGCCTCGTCGTACTCCGCGCGCTTCTTGTCGTCGGAGAGGACGTCGTACGCCTCCGAGACCTCCTTGAAGCGCTCCTCGGCCTTGGCGTCACCCGGGTTCTTGTCCGGGTGCAACTCACGCGCGAGCTTGCGGTACTTCTTCTTGATCTCATCGGCTGCGGCGCCCTTGTCAACGCCGAGGACCTTGTAGAAGTCCTTCTCCAGCCAGTCCTTATTCATGCGTTCCTTCGAGTATGTCTTCGGTTATGCGTCTGCGACGGCGACACGGGCCGGGCGCAGGACACGCCCACCGTGGCGGTAGCCACGCTGGTAGACCGATGTCACGATCGGTCCGTCGAGACCTTCGCGGGTCTCGCTCGTGAGCGCCTCGTGGATGGCCGGGTCGAAGGGCTCGTCGGCAACGCCGTAGGACTCCAGTCCCAGGCGCGCGCACGTGGCCTCGAGCGCCTCGCCCACCGACTTGAACGCACCTTCGAGCTCGCCGTGCTCACGTGCCCGCTCGACGTCGTCGAGTACCGGGAGTAGCTCGGCGAGCACTCCACCGACGGTGACTTCGCGCGCCACCTCGCGGTCGCGCTCCACGCGCTTGCGGTAGTTGGCGTACTCGGCGTGCACCCGGCGAAGATCGTCCGTGAGCTCCGAGACCTTGGCGTCAACTGCGGTGAGATCCGCCTCGATGACGGCCTCGTCCGAGCCGACCCCGGATGCGGGAGCAGTTGCCTGCTCCCGCACCTCGTAGGTCTCCGGATCGATGCGACGTCGGTCGGTGACGCGGACGCCCTCGTCGGGATGTTCGGCGTTCACGCCCGACATCACTTCGCCTCGTTGGCCTCGTCGTCGACGATCTCGGCGTCGACCACGTCGTCCTCGGACATGTCCGCGGCCGCATCGGCCGTGGCGTCGCCACCCGCAGCCTGCTGGGCCGTCGCGTACATCGCGGCGCCGAGCGTCTGGCTCGCCTGCGCGACCTTGTCCGTCGCCGCCTTCATGCCGGGGATGTCATTGGCCTCAATGGCCTTCTTGAGCTCGTCGAGCGGTCCGTCGACGTTGCTCTTGGCATCCGCCGGGATCTTGTCGGCGTTGTCCGCGAGGAACTTCTCGGTCTGGTAGACGAGAGCCTCGGCGGTGTTCTTGACCTCGATCTCCTCGCGGAGCTTCTTGTCGGCCTCGGCGTTGGCCTCGGCCTCGCGCATCATGCGGTCGATCTCCTCCTTGGGCAGCGCGCTGCCACCGGAGATGGTCATCGACTGCTCCTTGCCCGTGGCCATGTCCTTGGCCGAGACGTGGACGATGCCGTTGGCATCGATGTCGAAGGTGACCTCGACCTGCGGCACACCGCGAGGCGCGGGCGGCAGGCCCGTCAGCTCGAAGGTCCCGAGGCGCTTGTTGTAGGCCGCCATCTCGCGCTCGCCCTGGTAGACCTGGATGAGCACGGAGGGCTGGTTGTCGTCAGCGGTGGTGAAGATCTCGCTGCGCTTGGTCGGGATCGTGGTGTTGCGCTCGATGAGCTTGGTCATCACGCCGCCCTTGGTCTCGATGCCGAGGGAGAGCGGGGTGACGTCGAGGAGCAGCACGTCCTTGACCTCGCCCTTGAGGACACCTGCCTGAAGCGCAGCGCCGATCGCCACGACCTCATCGGGGTTGACGCCCTTGTTGGGGTCCTTGCCCGTGATCTTCTTGACGACCTCGGCCACGGCGGGCATGCGGGTCGAACCACCGACGAGGACAACCTGATCGATGTCGTCGACCTTGATGCCAGCGTCCTTGATGACCGCCTCGACCGGGGACTTGGTGCGGTCCAGAAGATCGGACGTCATCTGCTCGAACTGCGCTCGCGTGAGCGTCTCCTCGAGGTGCAGCGGACCCTCCGCGCTGGCCGTGATGTAGGGCAGGTTGATCGAGGTCTGCATGGAGCTGGACAGCTCGATCTTCGCCTTCTCGGCCGCCTCGCGCAGGCGCTGCATGGCCATCTTGTCCTTGGACAGGTCGACGCCGTGGGCGTTCTTGAAGTTGGTCACGAGCCACTCGACGACCTTGTCGTCCCAGTCGTCGCCACCGAGGTTGTTGTCACCGCTGGTGGCCTTGACCTCGACCACGCCGTCGCCGATCTCGAGCAGGGACACGTCGAACGTGCCGCCACCGAGGTCGAAGACCAGGATCGTCTGTTCCTTGTCGCCCTTGTCGAGGCCGTAGGCCAGGGCCGCGGAGGTGGGCTCGTTGATGATGCGCAGGACGTTGAGGCCCGCGATCTCGCCGGCCTCCTTCGTGGCCTGGCGCTGGGAGTCATTGAAGTACGCCGGCACGGTGATGACCGCGTCGGTGACGGTGTCGCCCAGGTAGGCCTCGGCGTCGCGCTTGAGCTTCATGAGCACGCGCGCGCTGATCTCCTGGGGGGTGTACGCCTTGCCGTCGATGTCGGTGGTCCAGTTGGTGCCCATATGGCGCTTGACCGAACGGATCGTGCGATCCACGTTGGTCACCGCCTGGCGCTTGGCCACCTCGCCGACGAGGACTTCGCCGTTCTTGGCGAACGCCACGACCGACGGGGTCGTGCGGGCGCCCTCGGCGTTGGTGATGACGACGGGGTCTCCGCCCTCAAGGACGGACACGACGGAGTTGGTCGTGCCCAGGTCGATGCCGACTGCTCGGGCCATCAGGTGTTCCTTCTTTCTGGTTGATTCGCTTTCGAGGTCTTCGCCCCACAATGGGGGATATCCAGTATGCCGAGTCAGATGATATGAGTCAAATCGACTCATATTTCCCCGGTCCCGTTTGTCCCCCTAAGCGGGAGAAACGGTGGAGGGGGCACCGCCAGGGGGCGGTATCCACTGTTTGTCCCCCTAAGCGGGAGAAACGGGGTGGGGCTAGTGGCTCAGCACTTGTGGGCGGCGACTACGGCGGTGTGGTCCACCTGGTGGGTCCCCGCGGCCTCGACCGCCTGGATCTGCTCCATGAAGGCTGCGAGGTCCACCTTGTGCCCGCCCCGCCAGGTGCCCTGGACCTTGACCTGGGTGGCCAGTTTCGTGGGCTCGGCCAGGTAGGGGTCCATCGAGAGTTCGACGAGGTCGGCGTACTTTCCTGCCGCGAGTGACCCGATCTCGTCATCTCGATGGAGCATGTACGCCGCGCCGATCGTCTCGGCCTTCAGGGCGTCCTCGATGCTGATGATCTGGTTGGCCCCATGCACCTGGCCGGTATCGGTCGTGCGGGTGATCGCCGTCTGGATGTTGAGCAGCGGGATCGGCGGGGTCACGGGCCCGTCGTTATGGAAGGACAGGTGCGCGCCGGCACGCACGGCGTCTCCCCAGCGCATCCACTGCGATCCGATTTCGGACGCGAACATGGTGCCATCGAGGAGGTCGCCCCAGTAGATGTATTGGAAGGGGCCGAGCGAGATGGTCACGCCCATGGACACTGCGCGCTCGAACTGATCGCCGCGGCCCGCGCCGCAGTGCTCCACGCGCCAGCGATGGTCCGTGCCCATGAGGTTGTTCTGCGTCAGCGCCTGCTCGTAGGCGTCGAGGACGACGTCTAGGCCGATGTCGCCATTGACATGGAAGGACATCTGCCACCCCATCGGCGCGTACTTGGCCAGCAAGGCATCGAGCTCCACGCGTGTGTAGTTCATCATCGCCATGCCACCGGGGCCGAGGGGAATCTCTGCCTTCTGCACAGCGGGGGTGTCGAGATAGGGGAACGACGCGGCGATACTCCCGACCCACGGCGAGCCATCCGCCCAGAGCTTGACGCCCTGCTTGCGCAGCATCGAGGGGTCTGGCGAATCGACCTGGACGCCGGCATCCGAGTCGATCGCCATGTGATAGAGCGACATGCGCACCGGCGAGTCCGGCCGCGTCGTCAGCGCCTCGTATCCCTTGAGCATGTTGGTGGAGTAGGTCATTTCCGACGTCGCGGTGATGCCGAAGCCGGCCATGTACTGCATCCAGCGTGCCGCGGACTCGAGCGGATGAGGCACGGCATCCTTCAGGGTGGGCATCGCCGCCTCGAGCATGGCCGCCGTCTCGTAGGCGACGCCATTGGATGTGCCATCGGCATTGCGGCCGAAATGCGCGCCCGGCGGATTGGCCGGTGGCTTGCCCCCCGGCCACTTGTTGAAGGCGATGACCGCAGAGTTGAAGTAGGCCACGTGACCCGAGTTATCGAGCACGACAGCCCGGCGCGTGGGGAAGAACGTGTCGAGGTCGACGTTGGTCGGCATTTCGGCCTGCTGGAGCAGCCGGTCCAGGCCCTGGAAGACCACCGGCTGGTCGGGAGGAAGTTCGGCATCGACCTTGGTCCACAGCGCGTGGACATCGGTGATGTTCGGGTACCCCATGTACGGCGCAATCCAGTAGGAGGGTGCCTGCGTGATCATGCCGCCGAGCATCGGGTGGCTGTGCGCCTCGATGAAGCCCGGCATGAGCACAGTGGTGCCGAGGTCGGTGACCGTGACGCCCGGGGCCGCGGCCTGGCACTGGGCCACCGTGCCCACGGCGAGAATCTTGCCGGTCGCATCATCGAAGGCGATCGCCTCGGCACGAGGGTTGGCCTCGTCCATGGTGATGATCGAGTCGGCCTTGAGAATCGTCGCGGTCATCCGCTCTCCAAGAGTTGTGCGGACGGTCCTAGACCGTAAGGGCAGAGACTCCGCCGCTGGTAGCGAAGGCGACCGACCGCGACGTCGTGAAGTCTGTCGTTGCAAGGTCGATGGCGAACCACTGCGGGTCGGACATGGTGTT
>JBEGMG010000268.1:0-7607 GCA_041183165.1 Actinomycetota bacterium
TTTGTCGTCGGACTGCTGTGGATCGTCGTCTTCTACATTGCCGGTGCTGATATCCCCGTCATGAATTCCATTGGCGGTGCCTACAACGCACTGGTCAACGTGCTCATCGGCTTCTCCTTCATCACCGCGGGCTTCATCGTCTCCACCAAGTGGCGCTAGCCGCGCCCACGCGCACGGCGATCCCATGACGCGCATTCTCGTTATCGACAACTACGACTCGTTCGTCTTCAACCTGGTGCAGTACCTCGGCCAGTTGGGCATCGACGTAGATGTGCGGCGCAACGACGAGGTCACCGTCGAGCAAGCACGTGCCTACGACGGGATCCTGCTCTCACCCGGCCCGGGCACGCCCGAGGATGCGGGCGTCTGCATGGATGTCGTGCGCGAATGCGCGGGCGAGGTGCCGATCCTGGGCGTGTGCCTGGGCCACCAGGCGATTGCCGCGGTCTACGGCGGCGTTGTCGATCGCGCACCCGAGCTGCTCCACGGCAAGACCTCCCTCGTCGAGCATCGGGGTGAGGGCGTCCTGGCCGGGCTGCCCCAGCCCTTCACGGCGACGCGCTACCACTCGCTCGCCGTGCGCCCGGACACCGTGCCCGACGTCCTCGAGGTGACGGGCGTCACTGAGAGCGGCGTCATCATGGCGCTGCGCCACCGTGGGCTCGCAGTGGAGGGAGTGCAGTTCCACCCCGAATCCGTGCTCACCGAAGGTGGCCACCAGCTCCTCGCCAATTGGCTCGTGGTGTGCGGTGATGCCGATGCGCCACGTCGTGCCGCGGGCCTTGCTCCCGTCGTCGGCTAGGCCGGGGACTCGCTCGGCGCCGGAGTGGGCTCGGGCGTAGGAGTCGGCTCCGGGGTCGGAGTGGGCTCGGGCGTCGGCGACGGCGGTGCGATCGCGACGACGAGGGTCACCACCGCACCCTTCTCGGCGTTGGTCCCGGCGGGCGGATCCTGCTCGAGGACCACACCTTGAGGCACGGTCTCGGACTCCTGGTAGACGACATTGGCCTGGAAGCCCGCGGCCGAGAGCGCCCCGCGGGCGACCTCCTCGGTCTGGCCGACCACGGACGGCACCGCCTGGCGACCGGTGGACACGACGATGTCGATCTTGCTGCCGACATCGACGGCCGAACCCTCGAGGGGTGTCTGGGAAAGCACGTAGCCCGCGGGTTGGGCGGCGTCCTGCTCAGTGACCTTGCCGAGCACGAGCTTGGCGTCGGCCAATGCGGTCTCGGCATCTTGGACACTCGTCAGCCCCACAAGCGGCGGGACGGTCGTCTTCTCCTTGCCGGCGCTGATGGTGACGTTGACCGCCTGCCCCTCCTCGAGTTGCTCCCCGGGCGTGGGCTGCTGGCCGATGATCGTGTCGACGGGCTTGCCGGACACCTCGGGAGTCTGCGAGCCGAGCACGAGGCCCTGGCGCTCGAGCACGGACTGCGCCTGCGCGACCGACAGTCCCGTGAGGTCGGGCACGGCCACAGTGTTAGCCGATGACCTGTTGAGGAAGAGGGTCGCGCCAAGGAGGACGATGCCGATGAGAGCGAGTACGCCAATCGTCATCGCGGCGACGAAGCCTGCCCCGCGCTGGGCCCGCCGGCCTCGCGGGGGCTCAGTGTCGATCGCGTAGACCTCGGTCGGCTGTACGACGTCGAGGCGCTGGGTGGCATCCGACACGACCATGGGGACGGCTGCGGTCATCTGCGCGGACACCGGTGCGCCCATCGCCGCGCGCTCGACGTCGGCGCGGAAGTCGGCGGCAGTCTGGTAGCGATCATCCGGACTCTTGGCGAGCGAGCGCATGACGACGCCGTCGACATCGCGCGGGACCTCAGGGTCGACCTGCGAGGGGGGCACCGCCTGCTCGCTCACATGCTGATAGGCGATGGACACGGGGGAGTCGCCCGTGAAGGGCGGCCTGCCGGTGAGCAGTTCGTAGAGCAGGACTCCCGTCGAATAGATGTCACTGCGAGCGTCCACGACCTCGCCGCGCGCCTGCTCGGGCGAGAGGTACTGCGCCGTGCCCATGACGGTCTGTGCAGACGTCATCGTGTGGCCGGAGTCATTGATCGCCCGGGCGATGCCGAAGTCCATGACCTTGACGTCCCCGGTGCGGGTGAGCATGACGTTGGCGGGCTTGATGTCGCGGTGGATGATCCCGTGACGGTGCGCGTAGTCGAGCGCACTGAGGGTGCCTGCGGTGATCTCAAGGGAGCGTTCCGGCAGCAGTCGCCGTCCGCTCGACAGGATCTGGCGGAGCGTCATGCCATCGACGTACTCCATGACGATGTAGGGCACGACGGTCGACTCGGTGCCATCGATGAGGATGTCCTCACCCGTGTCGTAGACCGCCACGATGTTGGGGTGATTGAGGGAAGCCGCTGACTGCGCCTCGCGCCGGAAACGGGCTTGGAACGCCGGATCACGGGCGAGATCGGGGCGCAGGATCTTGATGGCCACTCGCCGTCCGAGCCGGGTGTCGCGCGCCTCCCACACCTCGGCCATGCCGCCCCTGCCAATGACCCCTACGAGTTCGTAGCGATCGCCGAGGGTGCGGCCCACGCCGGGGTCCTGCGTCACGCCTGCCTCCAAGATTGCCTATGCATTGACGTCCCAGTGTCGCAGCGAGTTCCCCCGGAAGCCCGGATGAGGGTCCCGGTCACCGCAGCGCCGCCTCGATCACGGCGCGGGCGATGGGTCCAGCGAGGGCGCCTCCGCTGAGCTCGGTCTGGCCACCGTCCTCTACGACGACGGCGACAGCGATGCTGGGATTCGTGGCCGGCGCCATCGCGACCATCCACGAGATCGGCTGCTCGCCGTCACGGCCCGTCTGCGCCGTGCCGGTCTTGGCTCCCACCAGGACGGGGTTGCCCGCGCCGTCGACGATGCCCTGCAGCACGCCGGCCGTGCCCTCCTCGACGACAGCGACCATCATCTGCTGCATCTGTGCGGCATCCTCGGGAGACAGCGCCGTGCGGAAGATCGTCGGATCGGCTGTACGCAGGATCGTGAGATCCGGCGCGCGGATTTCCTGGACCAGGTAGGGCTCCATGACCACACCGTTGTTGCCGATACCCGCAACGACCATGGCCATTTGCATCGCGGTCGCGCGCACATCGAATTGCCCTATGGCACTGATCGCCGTCTGTGGCTCATCGGGGTTCTCCGGGAAACGCGACGTGGCCGCGCGAAGGGGTATCTCGAACTTGTAGTCGAAGCCGAAGAGCTCGGATTGCTCACGCAAGGCGTCGGCGCCGAGTTCGTTGCCGAGCCATGCGAAGGCGGTGTTGCACGAGACGGCAAGTGCCTGCTCGAGGGTGATCTCGCCGCCGGGTGCGCACTCCTCGCCCGTCCAATTGCGCAGCGTGCGCTCGGACAGTGGCAGGTCGTACTCCGCGGGACCGGGAAGCACGGAGTCCATCGTGAAGCGGCCGGACGACAGCGCAGCTGCCGCCGTCACGAGCTTGAACGTCGACCCAGGCGGATTGAGGGCGACGATGGGCCGGTTGATGAGGGGCTGGTCGGGATCGTTGAGCAATTCCTCGTAGTAGTCACGGATCGCGGCCGGGTCGTGCGACGACAGGATGTTGGGATCGAAGGACGGCGATTGCACCTGGGCGAGGACGCGCCCTGTCGATGGCTCGATGGCGAAGACGGCACCCCGGGTGCCCTCCATCCCGGCCCATGCGGCGGCCTGGGCGGCCGGATCGATTGTCGTCGTCACGGCACCACCCCGAGGCTGCGCACCCGCGATGAGTTGCTGCAGTCGATCGACGAAGAAGAGGTCGGAGGAGCCGGAGAGTACGCCGTTCTCCGTGCGCTCGAGTCCGGTTGCGCCGTAGACAAGGGAGTAGAACCCGGTGACCGAGGCGTACTGCTCCCCCTCGGGGTAGACGCGCAACCACTTGAGTGATCCGCGCGTCTTCTCGGACAGCGCAACAGCCTCGGGACCGGTGAGGATCGGGCCGCGCTGGCGGCCGTATTCGTCGAGGATCACGCGCTGGTTGTCGGCACGCGCACGGTAGTCATCGCTGCGGAAGACCTGGATGAGCGTGATGTTGGCCATGAGTGCAACGAGGAGAATTGCGAGCACCAGGCTGATGCGTCGGATGGCCCGAGTCATCGGCGCACCACCTGGGTGGCGACCGTATCGGCCGGGGGCGGGGTCGGGGCTGGCCGACGCGCTCGGTTGGAGATGACGAGCAGGATCGCGATGATCACCCAGTTGGCGACCAGCGAGGATCCACCGTAGGAGAGGAAGGGCGTCGTGAGACCGGTCAGCGGAATCAGTCGGGTCACACCACCCACGATGACGAAGATCTGCAGGGCCAGTGTGATGGATAGGCCGGCCGCGAGGAGTTGACCGAAGGGATCGCGCACGGAGACCGCGGTGCGCAGGCCCCTTTCGACAAGCACGGCGTAGAGAAGCAGGATTCCGATCGCACCGGTGAGCCCGAGTTCCTCACCCAGGCCCGCCAGGATGAAGTCGGTGTTGGCGAACGGGACGAGCTCGGGGTAGCCACGGCCGAGTCCCGTGCCGAAGAGTCCGCCGTTGGCGAATCCGTAGAGCGACTGCACGATCTGGTAGCCGCCGGTATCGGAGTAGGCGAAGGGATCGAGCCAGATTTGCACGCGCGTGCGCACGTGGCCGAAGAGCAAGTAGGCGAGGACGGCCCCTGCGGCGAAGAGGATTCCGCCGAGCACGAGCCACGACCAGCGCTGCGTCGCGATGTAGAGCATGGCGACGAAGAGACCGAAGAAGAGTAGGGAGGTGCCGAGATCGCGCTCGAAGACGAGCACCCCGAGCGAGACGGCCCAGACGATGAGGATGGGGCCGAGGTCACGGGCGCGAGGCAGGGGTACGCCGAGCACCTTGGTGCGCACCAATGCGAGGGAGTCGCGCGTCACGACGAGGTATCCCGCGAAGAAGATCGTGAGCAGGATCTTGGCGACCTCGGCAGGCTGGAAGGTGAATCCGGCGACGCGCACCCACAGGGTCGCGCCGTTGACGGTCGCGCCGATCACGGGCGCCAGCGGCAGGAGCAGCAGGATCACGCCGACGAGCCCGCAGGTGTAGGTGTATCGCTGCAGCACCCGGTGGTCGCGCAGGACGAGGAGCACGAGCACGAAGAGCAGGACGGCGACGGCGTACCAGGTGAGCTGGTTGTAGACGTCGGGAGCAGGAATCGGGTTGTCGTTGCGCTCGGCTCGCTGCACGGCGGCGACATCGAGCCGGTAGATCATCACCAGACCGAGGATGGTGAGCAGGGTCGCGATGGGCAGGAGGAAGGGATCGGAGTAGGGCACGCGCCAGCGCACGATGATGTGCGCGATGAGTGCGAGCGCACCCACCACCGCCGCAGTGACCCAGAACCGCGGGTGCAGGCCCTCTCCCGTGGACCACGCCACCTGCTGCGTGCCCAGCACGCCGAGGCCCCAGGCGAGGATGAGGAGCACGAGTTCGAGATTGCGCCGGGTGCGCTGACGGGGTGCAGCCTCCACGGGTGCGGTCATGGTGCCGCCGAGGCCGAGGGCGCCGGAGCAGGGGTCGGCGTGGGGATCGGCGGGCAGTACGCCGGACGGGGGAGCGACACGCATGCCCGGTCGCGCAGGCCGGCGACGATGGCGTCGGCACCGTCGCGCCCCTGTGCGGAGATGCCATTCGTGACCAGCCCCGCTTCGAGGGGCGGCAGGTCGACCACGGGGATGTCGGTGACCGTCACGAGCGTGGACAGCGAGGGGAAGGTGCTCACGCCCTGATAGACGGCGACCGACCCGTTGCTCGTTCCGACGTACCACTGGGATCTCACCCATGCGCTGCCGATGAGAGCGACCGCGAGGACACCGATGACTATGGCCGCCCCGATGCCCAGGCTCCAGGTGATGATGCGGCGGCGGCGCGACCAAGGCTGTGACATGGAGCGAGGTGCCGCGGCGTCCACGGTGGGCAGTTCCGAGGTCGGCGGACCACCGTCGATCACCGGTGGCAGGTCGGGTGCGTTGGGGTCGACCTGGGCATCATCGGGGAAGTGCACGCGGGGTAGGCGTGCGCGTACGCGCGGCTCGCCCGCAGCACCGACGACCACCGGCAGTGCTGTCGCGTCCCTGCCCTCGATGACATGTGCCACCACGACGGTGACGTTGTCCGGGGCTCCCCGTGAGAGCGCCAAGTCGACGAGTTCGGTGACGCAAACCGTCGGTTCACGTGAGCCGAGAATGCGTGCGATCTCGTCACCGGAGACGACGCCGTGCAAACCGTCACTCGCGAGCAGGTAGCGATCGCCCAGCCGCGCCTCTCGCACGGAGAGGTCGGGCTCCGCCACCTGCACTCCATCGAGGGCGCGCATGAGGAGGTTGCGACGCGGATGAGTGGACGCCTCCTCCTCGGTGATGCGACCGGCGTCGACGAGCGTCTGGACGTAGGTGTGGTCGTGGGTGATCTGGCTGATGTCGCCATCGCGCAGGAGATAGGCACGGGAATCACCCACGTGGACGATCGCGATCCGCGCGCTGTCTCCGTCGGCGAGCCAGTAGAGCCCCGTCACGGTCGTGCCCATCCCGGCGAGTTCGGGGCTGTCCGCGACGACGAGTCCGATGGTGGAGCCGGCACTCTCCACGGCCTCCGCCAGTCGTGTGAGCGCCTCGCCCTGGCCGAGATCGGCGTCGGCGATCTGCGCGAGCGTTGCGACGGCGGTGGCGCTGGCCAGCTCGCCACCGGCGTGGCCGCCCATGCCGTCGGCGACGATGAGCAGTCGCGGTGCGGCGTAGCCGGAGTCCTCGTTGCCCTGTCGCACCTGGCCGACATCGGAGCGCGCCGCGTAGCGGAGTGCAAGCGCCACGGTCACCTCTGCAATTGCAGGGTCGTGCGCCCGATCCGCAGGGGTACGCCGGGCGGCAGGACGGTCGGCGAAGTGATGCGCGTGCGATCGATCCAGGTGCCGTTGGTCGAGCCGAGATCCTCGACGATCCAGCCGTCATCGCTGGGATACAGGCGAGCGTGGCGGCTCGATGCGTAGTCGTCGTCGATGACGAGGGTGGAGTCGGGCGCCCGACCGAGGGTGACCTGTGCGGTGCCGAGCGGGATCACTGTCTGCGCGAGTGGACCCTCGGTGACGACGAGCGACGGTCCCGCCCTCCCCTGCTTCGACGCCTTGGGTTGTTTCGCGGGCTTCGGTGGCTTGGGTGCCTTGGCCGGCTTAGGCGGTCGTGTGCTGGCCCGGGTGGCAGCGGGGCGGGCTTCGCGCGGCTGCATGAGGTCCCGGCGCAGGGCGATGACCGTGATGATGATGAAGAGCCACAGCGCGCCGAGGAACGCCAGCCTCAGCAGGGTGAGGGCGAACTCGGTCACGCTCTCAACCCGTCCGGTAGGTGATCGCGGTCGTGCCGATGAGGACGACGGAGCCGTCGACCAGGGCAGCCTGGCCCACTCGGGTGCCGTCGATCGTGGTGCCGTTGGTCGAGCCCAGGTCGCGGGCGATGGCCGGTGTGCCGAGGACGACCTCGCAGTGCGCGCGCGAGACACCGGGATCCTCGATGCGGATGTCGGCCTCGTTGCCGCGACCCAGTCGGGTGACGGCGCGCACCAGCGGGTACGCCGTGCCGCCGATCTC
>JBEGMG010000269.1:0-7948 GCA_041183165.1 Actinomycetota bacterium
AGAAGATGTCCTGTGTGCCATTGCCGTGGTGTGCGTCGATGTCGACGATCGCCACGCGCTCGTGACCGGCACGACGCAGAGCCTCGGCGGCGACGGCGGCGTTGTTGAGGTAGCAGGATCCGCCGTACGCGTAGCGCGTCACATGGTGCCCCGGTGGACGGGTGAGGCCGTAGATCACGTCGCTGCCGACATGATCGACGCAGGTGAGGGCCACGTCAACGGAGCCGCGCGCGGCCTCCCAGGTGCCCGGGCCGATGAGCGTCATCGTGTCGTAGCCGTAGCGGCCCGACGCACCGTGCACGGCACTCGGCTCCCGCAGTGGCAGGTCGCCCAGCATTCCCGGTGTGGGGAAGAGGTAGGGGACGACTCGGTCCGCGCCGTACTCCCCCCAGCGATCCCACACCGTCCTCAGGTAGTCGATGAGCGAAGGGTCGTGCACCGCCAGGAGTATGTCGTCGTCATGTGCGACGGCCTCCAGGGTCGGCCACTCGGCGAGTGCGGACTCGATCACGTCGACACGCTCGGGCACTTCGGTGCCGGGTGTGCGCATACCGAGCCATATCTCCGCGCGGGGCACGTGGCGACGTGACTCTGCTGATCGGACCACGCGAATCACGCCCCCTACCCTCCCACGGCCTGACAGGATGTTCCGGTGATCCGCTCGACCATCCCGCTCTCGGATGGTGAGCGTCTGAGCGTCACGCTCTTCATCCCCGACGCCGTCCCGGCACCGTGCATCCTCGAGGCACTGCCCTATCGCAAGGACGACATGACGTCGGGCTGGCGCCCGGAGTACCAGCGCTTCTGCGATGACTTCGGCTTCGCGGTCGCGCGCATCGACGTGCGCGGCACGGGTAGCAGCAGTGGCCGCGCGACAGACGAGTACCCCGAGGCGGAGCAGCGCGACCTCGCGGAGGCCATCGCGTGGCTGGCCGCGCAGCCGTGGTGCACGGGCAATGTGGGCATGTTCGGCACGTCGTACGGCGGGTTCAACTCCTTCCAGCTGGCCTGCGAGCGACCCGAGCACCTCGGCGCGATCATCCCGATCTACGCGACCGACGACCGCTACACCGATGACGTCCACTACATGGGCGGTGCCTTCAAATGGATCGATCAGGTCGACTACTGCGCCTACATGACGCCGATGGGCGCACTCCCGCCCGTGCCCGAGCTCTGGGAGGAGGCGCGCGACGACGACGATCCGGACTGGCGCACGGAGTGGCTGCGCCGCATCGACGAGCATGAGCCCTGGCAGCTCATCTGGATGAGTCATCCGCACGACGATGACTACTGGCGGCATGGATCGGTGAACCCCGACTACGACCGCATCGATATCCCGACGATGATCATCGCGGGCTGGGCAGACGGCTACCGCAACACGACCTTCCGCACGATCGAGCGACTCACCGCGCCGACGCGCCTGCTGGCGGGGCCGTGGTCGCACGCCGCTCCCACGTCGAGCGCCCCGGGCCCGCGCATCGATCACGTGCCGCAGATGGCCGCCTTCTTCGCGGAGCATCTCGGTGCGCCGCCCGGGGCGCCCGCATCGCTGCCGCAGTGGGCGCTCCCGCACACGTGGTTTGCCCGCTTCTCCCACGCGCCCGATCCGGTGCTCGACGTCGTCCCGGGGGAGTGGCGCGCCGACATCTGGCCGTCGCCGCGCTCGTCCACGCGAACGCTCCCCCTCGGGGATCTCCCGACGTACGCCGTGCGTCCCGATGTCGGCATCGACGCGTGGATCTCGTGCGCGGGCCACCTGCCCTACGGCCAGTCCGGCGACCAGCGCGCGGACGATGCGAAGTCGATGACCTGGGATCTCGCTGTCGACGAGCCGATCGAGATCGCCGGTCACGCTCACCTGCGCGCGCACGTCACGGCGACCTGTCCGCATCCGATCCTCGCCGTGCGCCTTTGCGATGTCGGTCCCGATGGCACATCGACCCTCGTGACCCGCGGCACGCTCCTCATCGACGCTGAGGGCGAGGTCGACGTCGAACTCGAGGCGACGGCGTACCGCTGGCTCCCGGGTCGCACCCTGCGCGTGAGCGTCGCGGGCGCCGACTGGCCCAATGTCGTCGCGCCCGGCGGTCCCGGATTCCTCACTCTGCGCGACGCTGCGCTCACCCTGCCGATCTATGACCCCGATCCTGCTGCGCCCGTGCCCGACTTCGCCCCGGGCAATGCCGCGTCCAGCGAGGACACCGACGGGATCACCTGGCGCATCGAGCGCGATATCGCACGCCGTGTGACCCGCTGCGTCGTCGGCTCGGCATCGGACTACGGCACGCCCTTCGGCTCGGCGAGCGAGCGCTACGACGGGTGGGTGAGCGTCGACGAGCGCACCTTCGCCCAGCACGCGCACTCCGATGTGGAGTTCACCCTGCGCTTCGATGCGACCGGCACGACGGATGCCGTCGCCGCCACCGCACGCTCCGTCATGGACCTGTCGACACGTGAGGACTCCTACGACCTGCGAATCCACCTCACTGTCTCCGATGGGGGCGAGGTCATCCGCGAGCGCACGTGGGAACAGTCCTTCCCCCGGGCCTAGCCCGACGGCATACTGCGCTCATGGAAGCCGCTCTTCCTCGGGAGCACTACGTCGATCCCGCGGCCTTTGCCCGCGAGCGCGAGATGCTGCGCCATGAGTGGACCTGCATGGGTCGACTCGATGAACTCGGCCTTACCGAGCCCGACCGCGTGGCCGTCGTCGACTTCTACGGCGAGTCGATCGTCGTCACGCACGACGGCACGCTCCACGCGCACGCCAACGTCTGCCGTCATCGCGGCGCGCAGCTCATGCCGATGGACTCACCCCCCTGTGGCGCCAAGGCGTTGCGCTGCCCCTATCACTCCTGGACCTATGCACTCGACGGCTCGCTCATGCATGCACCCCACGCGGATGACATCGATGCCGCCGACTTCCACCTGACCTCCCTTGCCGCCGACACCTGGGGCGGATGGCTGTGGGTCGCGGAGTCCCCGCGCACGACACTGCTCGACC
Organism: Actinomycetota bacterium; assembly: GCA_041183165.1. Taxonomy (GTDB): domain Bacteria; phylum Actinomycetota; class Actinomycetes; order S36-B12; family S36-B12; genus Mxb001. The sequence continues at coordinate 3,005 of JBEGMG010000269.1, forward strand.
AGCTCGGTCCCGTGCCCGATCGCATCCGGCGCTACCCGCTCGCAGACCTCGCTCTCGGACTTCGATTCACCTACGACGTGGATGCCAACTGGAAGGTGATCGCAGAGAACTACAACGAGTGCTACCACTGCGGGCCGGTCCACCCCGAGCTCTCCCGCCTCGTCCCCGCCTTCGCCGGAGGCGGCAGGGACATCCCCTGGGAGGACGGCGTACCCCACCGCGAGGGTGCATGGACCTTCACCATGAGCGGCACGACGGACCGCGCCCCCTTCCCCGACCTCGACGAGCACGAGCGCGTCAAGCACAAGGGGGAGTTGATCTACCCCAATCTCCTGCTCAGCCTCTCGGCCGAGCACGTTGCCGCCTTCGTGCTCACCCCTCTTGCCGTCGATCGGACCCGCATCGTCTGCGATCTGCTCTTTCACCCGACGGAGACGGCCAAGTCGACATTCGACCCCTCCGACGCGGGCGACCTCTGGGACCTGGTCAACCGTCAGGACTGGGCCATCTGCGAGTCGGTCCAGCGAGGCATGTCCTCGCGGTACTTCCGCGGCGGCTGGTACGCACCGATGGAGGATGACGCCCTTGACATCCGCCGGTGGCTCATGAGCAGACTGGGCGACTGATATCCGGGTGCCCGTTTTCGCCCCTTGTTCGGGGACGAGGTGGTACATATGGGCCACATTCGGATAGGAGACAACATGCGCCGACTCCTCGTTGCCCTGGCCGCCCCGGTGCTCGCCCTCGCCCTGCCGTTGGCCCCCGCCGCTCCGGCGGTTGCCGACGAACCCGTGGTCCTCACGATCGGAATCAACGAGGACATCGACTCGGCGAATCCGTTCACCGGCCTTTCGTCGTTGGCATATGAGCTCTTCACGCTCCAGTACCCGACTCTCACCCAGTACGCCGCCGAGGACTTTGGCATCGTGCCGGGGCTCGCCGAGTCGTGGGAAGAGTCCGCCGACCAGCGCTTCTGGACGTATCGGCTACGTCCGGGGATGAAGTGGAGCGACGGCACGCCCCTGACGGCGGAAGACGTCGCCTACACCTTCAATCGCATCATCGATGGCAAGTACGAGAAGACCAACTTCGGCTCCTACACGGCAAGCATGGTCCGCGCCGAGGCCCTCGACGACGTGACCGTGCGCATCGAGGTCTCCAAGCCGAGTCCGGTCATGGACCACCTCTTCGTCTTCATCCTTCCCAAGCACATCTGGGAGTCGATCGACGGCAAGGAGGTGCGCAAGTACGACAATGAAGGCACGCCCGAGTCGCCGACGGTCGGATCAGGCCCCTACGTCATGGTCGAGCGCCAACCCGGCCAGTTCATTCGCCTGATGGCCAATCCCAACTGGTACGGCGGGGAGCGTCCTGTCGACGAGATCGTCTTCCGAGTCTTCAATAATGCTGATGCGCTGGGTCAGGCCCTCAAGTCCGGGGAGATCGACTTCGCGCACGGTTTGGATCTCGGGGTCTACGAGTCCCTTCAGGGGATACCGGAGATCACCACAGTCTCGGCGAGCCCGGCCAGTTACAGCGAGGTTGCCTTCAATACCGGCGCGGCCCTCGAGGACGGGACCCCGATCGGTGATGGCAACCCGCTCCTGAAGGATCCCGCGCTTCGCCAGGCGCTTCAGTGGGCGGTAGACCGCCAGGCCATCGTCGACCGAGTCCTCGGCGGTCAAGGAGCAGCCGGATCGACAGTGATCCCTCCCCTCTACACGCAATGGCATCTCGATCCCGCCAATCCATATTCGTACGACCCCGCCAAGGCTGGGCAGCTCCTCGATGCGGCGGGCTATGCGCTGGGTGATGATGGCGTGCGCGTCGATGCTCAGGGCAATCGCCTCAGCTTCGAATTGCTGTACCGGAACGACGATCCGAACTCCAAGAAGTCATCCGAGTTCGTCCAGTCCTATTTCGGCGACGTCGGCGTCGAGGTGCAGCTCAAGGGAGTTTCCGAGGACGCCCTGTACGAGATCGTGGGCCAGGGGAACTTCGACATGTTCGAGTGGGGTTGGGGTGTCGAGCCGGACCCCAACTACATGCTCTCGACGTTCACCTGCGGATCTCGCTCCTATGAGGAAGACGGCACGATCTACGCCAACCTGTCCGACTCTTTCTACTGCAATCCCGAGTACGACGAGCTCTTCGAGCAGCAGGCGACCGAGACCGACTTCGCCGAGCGCCAGGCGATCGTCAGGGAGATGCAGCAGATGCTGTACGACGCTGGCGTCTACCTGGTGACTTACTACGCCAACGGTCTCGAGGCCTACCGCAATGATCGCTTCACGGGCTGGGTCTCCCAGCCGGCGGAGAACGGAACCCTCATCTACCAGTGGGGCACCTGGTCCTACTTCACTGTCGCACCGGTGACGGCGGCGAGCAATGGGGATTCTCCGGCAGCGTCTGCCTCCCCGGGAGCAACCAGCGAATCCTCAGGGGCGGCCGTCGAGCCCGAGTCGGGCAGCATCTCGGGTCTCGTCGTTGTCCTCATCGCAGCAGGGGTCATCATCCTCATCCTCGTGGTTGCGGTGGTCATGCTGCGTCGCAAGTCGACCGACGACCGGGAGTAGCCGTGCATGTCCAGGGGCGGCTGGCCCGGATCCACTACAAGCAGGACGGCGAGGGTCCGGACATCGTGTGGGTCTCGGGTGCAGGCGGGACGATCGGCTCCTGGGACGCGTATCAGATCCCGTACTTCTCAGAGGGATTCCGCAACACGACGTTCGACTGCAGGGGAGTAGGCGAGACGACGACGGATCAGCCGGAGCCATGGACCGTCGAGGACTTCGCCGCTGACGTGATCGACCTGATTGAGGCGGCGTGCGCACCCCCCGTGGCCATCATCGGCCTGTCCTTCGGAGGCGGGATCGTCCAGCAGGTCGCCATCGATAGACCGGACCTCCTGGCCTGTGTCATCACGATGGGCACCGGCGCGGTCAGTCGGGGCTGGACGTGGGACTACCAGATGGCGGAGATCGAATGGCGTCGTGCGGGTAATCGACTTGACGGAATGATGGCGGTGATCCACTACGCCGCGATGTACTACCCAGCCCGGGTCCTCGGCGATCCCATCCTCTGGCCGAAGCTGAGGGATGAACTCCTCGAGTACTACGAGACCGACACCGCAGAGGATTCCGTTATCTCGCAGTGGCTTCCGTGCGTTCTCTTCGACCAGCGGGAGCAACTGCCCCACGTCCGAGTGCCCATGCATGTCATCGCGTTCGACCAGGACGTCCAAGCAGTACCGCAGGACGGAGAGGAGGTGGCTGCGCTTGTCCCCGGGGCGGAGTTCCACCTGTTCGAGGGAATGGGCCACTGCTCCATCTACGGACATACGCAGGATGTCCTGAATCCCTTCATCGAAACTCTCGTCCGTCGCCATCTCTGACCGTGCTGCAGCCCCTAGGCTTTGCCGCGTGACCAATATCGCGATCGTCGGCCTCGGGGCCCTCGGCTCCGCGACCGCGTGGGAGGCGACCCGCCGTGGTTACAGCGTCATCGGACTCGAGCAGTTCGAGCTTGGCCACGAGCGCGGCGCCTCCCACGACACGTCGCGGATCCTGCGACACAGCTACCACACGCCCCACTACGTCGAGCTCACCTTCCGCGCCTACGACGCCTGGGCCGAGTTGGAGGCCGACGCCGGGATCTCGCTCGTCACGCAGACCGGCGGTGTCGACCTCTTCCCGCCGGGTGCCGCGATCGACATGTCGAGCTATACCGCGAGCATGGATGCCGTCGGGATCCCCTACGACGTCCTGGACAACGCCGCCCTGCGGGCGCGCTGGCCGCAGTTCACCCCGCCCGAGGGCACGACATCGCTTTACCAGGAACGCTCGAGCATCGTGCCGGCCGCACTTGGCACCGCGACGATGCAGCGACTGGCTCGCGAGCGCGGCGCCGATCTGCGCGATCGCACACGCGTCGAGGCCATCGAGCCGACTGCCACGGGCGTGCGCCTCATCACCTCCGACGGCGTCGTCACCGCGGACCGGTGCATCATCACCGCCGACGCCTGGACGTCCGCGCTCACGTCCCCGCTCGGCTGGCCCATCCCGCTCACCGTCACCGAGGAGCAGATCACCTACGTCACGGTCCCGCCGTCCTACGCCGATCTGCCGCTGTGGATCTGGATGGATGACCCGAGCTTCTACGGCTTCCCGACGTACACGATGCCGGGCAGCGCGCCCGAGATGACGATGAAGGCCGCCGAGGACTGCGGCGGCCCGACAGTGACGGGTGACGAGCGCTCTGGACAGACCGACCCGCTCATGCTCGATCGATTGATGGGATTCCTGCGGTCCAATTTCGCCGGCGTGGGGGACGTCGTGCGCTCGAAGCGATGCCTGTACTCCCTGACCGCCGACCGGGATTTCGTGATCTCGCCCATCCCCGGCTACGAGAATGTGATCGTCGGCCTCGGCGCGGCACATGCGTTCAAGTTCGCCCCGGCCTTCGGCGGGATGCTCCTCGACCTCGTCGACGGCAAGCCGGTCGATCCCGTCTTCCAGCTCGACCGCCCGGGGATCACCGACCCGGCGTACGAGGCCAACTGGCTGGTCTAGGCCCCGCGTTCGTCACCACCGTAGGCTTCGCGCATGTCCTCGCGCGCCGTCGTCCTCGTCTCCGGCGGCGCGTCCGTCACGCCCTTCACTACCCCCTCCCGTTCGTGCTCCTCAGATGACGGCTTCCTGTCGGCCGGCAACACCTGGACCGCGCTGCGCGACCACCTGCTGACTACCGGCTGGCAGGTCTATACCGCTCCCGCCATGGACGACTGGGGTCCGGTCAAGGAGCCTGCCGCCGATTCCTTCGGGCCGTTCACGGGCGGCCCGGTCCCCTTGCCGGACACCATGACGATCATGTCGGTGGGCGACATCGACAACTCCGGTGAGAAACTGCATCGCTTCCTCCGTTATCTCGCTGCCGAGTACGCCG
>JBEGMG010000270.1:0-13029 GCA_041183165.1 Actinomycetota bacterium
GCACGTCACCGGCTCCGGGGCTCACGTGCGGACCGAGGATGGCAGCGAATGGGATCTGCACGCGCGCCACGTCATCGTGGCCGTGGGAGTGTGGACGCAGGATCTGGATCCGCACACGCCGCTCACGACCTCGCGCGGATCCCATGCGCTCCTTCGCCCCGAGGCACTCGGACACCCGCGCGCCGCACTGACAGTCCCGGTGAACGGCGAGCGCGGACGCTTCGTCTTCGCCCTCCCCACCCTCGACGGTCCGGTTATCGCCGGCATCACCGACGACCCCGTCTCGGGGCCGATCGCCGACGTCCCCGTCGCCCCCGAAGCCGACATCGCCTGGATCCTCGACCATCTCTCCACCGCGCTTCTCAGACCGCTGACGGCTGACGACGTACTCGGCACCTACGCGGGCCTTCGTCCCCTGGTGGGTGAGGCCGGCGGCCAAAGCACCGCCGACATCTCGAGACGGCACCTGGTCGAGCGTCGTCCCGAGGGTCACGTCGTGGTCACCGGGGGCAAGCTCACGACGTATCGGCGCATGGCGCAGGACGCTGTCGACACCCTGGGCGTGTCTGCACCCTGCGTGACGGCGTCGCTACCGCTCATCGGTGCTCGGCCGTCGCCGACGAGTGACGCCGGTTTGCCCAGGCGCCTCGTCGAGCGATTCGGGTCGGAGGCCGGGCGCATTGCCGCGTACGCCGACGAAGACCCGCGACTCCTGGACCCGGTCGCCGAGGGGGTGCCGGTGCTCGGTGTCGAGGTCGTGCACGCGGTGCGCAGCGAGGGAGCGCTCGACGTCGATGACGTGCTCGAGCGGCGTACGCGCATCGGCGTAGTCCCCTCGGCAGCCGAGCGCGCGCGAGCACGCGTCACGCAGATCTTCGACGGTGCACGGTGACGACCGAGCACCGTCGCGCGATCCTGGGCGATGCCCTCGCTCTCGGTGTGGGCACCGGGGTCTACGCCGTCTCCTTCGGTGCCCTCGCCGTGGCGGCAGGACTCAGTGCCTGGCAGGCCCAGGCCCTGTCCCTGCTCATGTTCACGGGGGCCTCGCAGTTTGCCCTGATCGCGGTGGTCGCTTCGGGCGGCAGCGCCGCGGTCGCCATCGCCACCTCCACCCTCGTCGGCACGCGCAATGCGTTCTACGCCGTTGCCATGGCGCCGGTCCTCGACGTGCGCGGACCGCGTCGCCTCCTCGCCGCTCAGGCGACCATCGACGAGTCGACCGGCATGGCGGCGAGGTACGAGGGTGATCGCACGTCCGCGCGGCTCGCGTTCTGGGCCACGGCAGGTGCCATCTACGTGCTGTGGAACCTCGGCACGCTCATCGGTGCACTCGGCGCGGGCCTCGTGGAGGATCCCAACACCTTCGGCCTCGATGCGGCCGCGCCGGCCGCCTTCCTCGCTCTCGTGTGGCCCCGGCTCACTTCGTGGCCGATGCGCGCGGTCGCGATCGTCTCGCTCGTGCTGGCCGTGGCACTGTCACCCTTCCTCGGCGCGGGCCTGCCCGTCCTTGTCGCCGGTGTGGGCGGCATCGTCGTCGGCCTCGCACTCGGCGCGCGAGTTCGGGAGTCATGATGTGGCCGACGATCCTCATCGCATCAGGTGCGGCGTACGCGCTCAAGCTCATCGGCTACGTCGTCCCTCAACGGTGGCTGGATACGCCGACATCGCGGCGCGTCACCGCGCTCATTCCCGTGGCACTGCTGTCTGCGCTCATCGGAATCTGGACCCTGGTCGATGGCTCGACCATCACCATCGATGCACGGGTGCCCGGAGTCCTCGCGGCACTGATCGCGTTGCTGCTGCGCGCACCGTTCCTGGTCGTCATCGTGACCGCAGCGGCGGTGACGGCGGTCGTGCGGGCCCTGGGGTGGCTCCCGTGAGGCGGCCGATCTTCTGGTTCCTCTGGCCGGCAGCCACTCCGGGCCCGCTCGACGCGGCCGCATCGCAGACGAAATGGGCGAGGGTGTGCGGCAGAGGACCGTGGCGCTGGGGCTTCCTCGTCGCGTGCACCGCGGCGGTGGTGACGCTGTCGTCCGCAGCCCTCGCCGTCGTGGTCGCACAGCCCGGCTGGCTCGCCCTGGTCCTCAGCGCGGTCGTCGTCATCCCGCTCATCGCGCTCCTAGCCCGGGCGTGGGTCGCGGGCACCTACGTGAGCGATCGCGGCATCAAGGTCTCGCGAATCCTCTCCACGGAGGCGATCCCGTGGTCGGCGGTCGGAGCGGTCGGATCGACGCAGCGCAGCCGCTGTCTCGGCACTCCCCTGCGCATCCCCGGCACCACCGTGACGATCAGCGATGCGACCGGCCGGGTGATGGGCACGCACATCGAGACGGCCTCGCCTGACCTGTGGCTGCGGCCCCAGTCCTTCGACGCTGCACGTGACCGCCTCGGCACCTGGCTTCGCGAGACGCGCTAGGTCGTCAGTCCGGCGTCGTACGCCAGAGGCGCTGTGCCTCACGCATCGCAGCTCGCGCGCGCCGCCGGTCGCGCGCGGCATCCTGAGCGAGGCCGAAGCGGTACCACGACGCCCAGTCCTCGGGCCGCTCCTCCACGCGCTCGCGCTCGGCCGCCAGGAAGCGCTGCGCGTCCTCGGGCACGATGCGTCCCGACGGCATCCGCGCGAAGTCGTCGACGGGAAGGTCGCCCTGGGCGGCGAGTTGCGCGCCCATCGCCTGCATGGCGTAGCCGAAGGCGATCTCGCGCCACACCACCCAGGCGCCCACGATGGGGAGCGCGAAGACGGCTACGCCGAGAAGCACCCCCGTCACCTCGCCCGAGGTCACCAGGGCCCAGCCACGCACGCCGGCGAGGACGAGATACGCCGCCACGGCAGCGGCCAGGAGCCATGCCCAACGACGCGGAGTCATCGACCGAGAGAGGTCATCGATCGAGGAGTGCTTCGAGGCCCACCGTGAGCCCCGGCCGATCGGCGACCGAGCGCACGGCCAGCAGGACGCCGGGCATGAAGGATGCTCGGTCGAGGGAGTCGTGACGCAGGGTGAGGACTTCTCCCGGGTTGCCGAGGAGCACCTCTTCGTGCGCGACATGGCCGCGCACACGTACGGCGTGCACGCGCACGCCGGAGACGTCGGCACCGCGCGCGCCATTGAGTCCTCGGTCGGTGGCATCGGGGGAAGGTGCGATTCCCGCACGGCGTCGCGCTTCGGCGATGGCCTCGGCCGTGTGGGTCGCCGTACCCGACGGGGCATCCAGTTTGTCGGGGTGGTGCATCTCGATGACTTCGACGGACTCGAAGTAGGGGGCAGCCTCGCGCGCGAAGCGCATGAGCAGCACGGCACCCAGGGCGAAGTTGGGGGCGATGACGACACCCACGCCGTGACGAGCGGCAAGTAGTCCTCGCACCTCCTCGAGGTTCGACTCGCTGAACCCCGTGGTGCCGACGACGACATGGATGCCCCGCTCGATGCAGTGCCGCAGCGTCGCCATCACCGCATCCGGGGTCGTGAAGTCCACTGCGACCCGAACCCCGGAATCCTCCAGTCGGGTCAGGGGATCGCCGATGTCGATGGCCGCAGCCAGGTGGAGGTCGTCCGCCGCATCGACCGCCCGGACGACCTCGGAACCCATGCGGCCAGCGGCGCCGACGACTCCGACCTCGATCACGACACCACCCTAGTGGGGTGCCGACGGGCGTCCGGAGGTGCAACACGAGCCGCGGCCCTCCATGATGTCCCGATGCGCATGCGCCTGCCTCTCCTCGCCCTCGCCTCCTCCGGTGCTCTCGTCGCCGGTGTGCTCGTGGGGTCCACGTCCCCCGCTGCGGCCGAGTCGCGCACGACCGTGCCGCTGCCGGCCATCGCGCAGATTCCTGGCAGCACGATCTTCACGGGGGCACTGCAGGATCTTGCGCCTCGCGGCTACCTCGAGCGTGAGTACACCGTCACGGTCACTGACCCACAGGTCTACTCCTACGTCGGCGACACCACCGAGACGACCGTCGCGCCAGCACCCGAGGGTGACTATCGCAGCCGATTCGTCGTGCGCATGCCGTCCGATCCGACGAAGTTCAATGGTCGCGTCCTCGTCGAGATGATGAACACCACGGCCCTGGTCGACCTCGACATCGCCTGGGAGCAGGCACACGACTACCTCATGCGAGAGGGTTGGGCCTACGTCGGCATCACCGTGCAGCAGACGGGCATCCGCGCACTCTCCGGATTCAAGCGCCAGCCTGATCGCTACAAGGATCTCGGTCTCAACCTCATGACACCCGCCGCAGCCGCTGATCCCACCAGCGGGGCGCGCGATCCCTCGATCGCATGGGACCTCACATCGCAGGTGGGGGCCCTCTTCGCACGTGGCGGCGCCACGAGCCCCCTCGATGGCTACGACGTGGAATCGGTCTTCCTCACGGGCCAGTCCCAGATGGCGGGCTATGCCGTGACCTACGTCAACGCCGTGCACCCGCGTCATCAGGTCTTCGATGGCTTCCTCGTGGCCTACCGCGGCACCCGCGCGACCAACCTGCAGTACGCCACCGCCGTGGACGGGGCGGTGCCACCGACGAGCGGATCTGAATCCCAGCGCCGATTGTCAGGCGGGGGCACGCCGGTCATCAATCTCCAGACCGAAACCGACCCGCCGGGATTCCCCTCGGGGCAGGACGCTGCCGTGTGGCGTCCGGATTCCGATGAGCCCACCGATCGCTTCCGCCTCTGGGAGGTAGCGGGCTCGTCGCACAACGATCGTCATGGTGCCGAACAGGCACTCGGAGTGCTCACACGAGACTTCGGCCTCAGCTTCGCACCGGCGTGCGACTGGAAGGGCTCGATGGGAGTCAACGACTTCACCATGCGATTCGCCTGGCATAGCGCGCTGGAGGGACTCGCCGCGTGGCATGAGACGGGCACGGCACCCCCGAGCGTCAAGCGCATCACTCGAGTAGATGGAGACGTCGCCCGCGACAGCCGCGGAAACGCGCGCGGAGGGCTGCGACTCTCGCGGATGGATGTGCCGGTCGCCACGTACGGGCCCTTCAGCACCGGGGGGCTCTTCTGCAATCTCACCGGCTGGCAGAAGCCCTTCAGCCATGCGGCGATCCAGCGCCTCTACCCGACGACAGCCGACTACGTGAGCGAGGTGCGCACGGCCGCTCAGGCAGATGTCGCCGCTGGGATCCTCCTGCCCGAAGATGCCGCAACCCTCGTCAAACTGGCGACGCGCGGGCCCGCGGCTGAGGGCAGGACGATCAAGAAGTACTAGTCGGGCAACTCGTCGAAGGGTCCGATCGCGGCGTACGTCGGAGGCTCCGTGAGCAATTCTCCGGCCAGCGCGCTGATGTCATCCGACGTCACCGCGTCGATGCGGGCGACGATGTCGTCGATGGAGGGGATCTCGCCGTAGAGCAGCTCACCCTTGGCGATGCGACTCATGCGCGATCCGGCGTCCTCCTGGCCCAGCACCACGCTTCCGCGCAGTTGCCCGCGCCCGCGGCGCAACTCCTCATCGCCGAGTCCGCTCTCGGCCACATCGGCGATGACCTCGTGGGTCACCTCAAGTACGTCGCGCACCTTGTCCGGCAGGCACCCGACGTAGACGCCCGTATAGCCCGTGTCGGCGAAGCTCGACACGAAGGAATAGACGGAGTAGGCGAGGCCCCGTTCCTCGCGCACGCTTTGGAAGAGCCTGCTCGACATGCCGCCACCGAGCGCGGCATTGAGTACGCCGAGGGCGTATCTGCGCTCATCCGTGCGACGGATGCCCCCCAGCCCGAGCACCAGGTGCGCCTGCTCGGACGGGCGATGCACCACGGCCCGAGTGCCTCGGCCCGGCGCCGCGGGGGCACGGCGCGTGGCAGGGCGCGTCACGGGCTCGCCCGGGGCGTCGGCGCCGCGAAAAGCGGTGCGCACACGCTCGACAACCTCGTCGTGGTCCACGGCACCAGCGGCAGCCACGACCATGCGTGGGGCGACGTAGTGCCTGCGGTAGAAGCTCCTGATGCCCTGGGGCGTGAGCGCCTCCAGTGAATCCTGGGTCCCCAGGATCGGCCGGCCGAGCGGGCCGACGCCGGAGTGGGTGCGCAGGTAGAGGTCGTGAACCGTGTCGCCAGGATCATCGTCATTCATGGCGATCTCTTCGAGGATGACCTCTCGCTCACCCTCGATGTCACCCGCGTCGAGCCTGCCGTTGAGCACGACATCGCACACGGTGTCGATGGCGAGCTCGGTGTCGTCGTCGAGGACGCGCGCGTAGTAGCAGGTGTATTCCTTGGTGGTGAAGGCGTTCATCTCGCCGCCCACGGCCTCGATCGGCGCCGTGATCTCCCATGCGCTTCGAGTCCGCGTCCCCTTGAAGAGAAGGTGCTCGAGGAAGTGCGCCGCGCCGGTCTGGCGTGGGGTCTCATCACGAGACCCCACGCCGATCCAGGCACCAAAGGAGACCGAACGCACTCCGGGGACGGACTCCGTGACGACACGCAGGCCATTGGGCAGAGTCGTGCGTCGCACGACCGCGCCATCGGCACCCTCGAGGAGGGTGCGCGTGAGGGCCCTGCGCGCCGTCATCCGAGGACTACTCGCCCTCGGACGCCTCGGCGTCGCCACCCTCGACGACGGGGATGAGCGACAACTTGCCGCGCGGGTCGACCTCCTTGATCTCGACCTGCACCTTGTCGCCCACCTTGAGGACCTCTTCGACGTTCTCGAGGCGCTTCTTGCCGGGAGCGAGCTTCTTGACCTCCGAGATGTGCAGGAGGCCGTCGCGACCGGGCATGAGCGACACGAACGCGCCGAAGTTGGTTGTCTTCACGACCGTGCCGAGGTAGCGCTCGCCGACCTCGGGCATCGTCGGGTTGGCGATGGCATTGATCTTGGCGCGTGCAGCCTCTGCGGCAGCCCCATCCGAGGCGCCGATGAAGATCGTGCCGTCGTCCTCGATCGTGATGTCGGCGCCCGTGTCCTCTTGGATCTGGTTGATGATCTTGCCCTTGGGCCCGATCACCTCGCCGATCTTGTCAACCGGGATGTTGACGGTGATGATCCGCGGCGCGTAGAGCGACATGTCGCCGGGGGCATCGATGGCCTCGGCCATGACGTCGAGGATCGTCAGACGGGCCTCGCGGGCCTGGTCGAGGGCACCAGCGAGCACCGAGGCGGGGATGCCATCGAGCTTGGTGTCCAACTGGAGCGCTGTGACGAAGTCCTTGGTGCCCGCGACCTTGAAGTCCATGTCGCCATAGGCGTCCTCGGCACCGAGGATGTCCGTGATCGCGACGTACTCCGTCTTGCCGTCGACCTCGCCGCTGATGAGGCCCATGGCGATACCTGCAACCGGTGCCTTGAGGGGCACGCCTGCGGCCATCAGCGACATCGTGCTTGCACACACCGAACCCATGGACGTGGAGCCGTTGGAGCCGAGCGCCTCGGACACCTGTCGGATCGCGTAGGGGAACTCCTCGCGCGAAGGCAGCACGGGCAGCAGGGCACGCTCGGCAAGCGCGCCGTGGCCGATCTCGCGACGCTTCGGGGAACCGACGCGTCCGGTCTCGCCGGTGGAGTACGGCGGGAAGTTGTAGTTGTGCATGTAGCGCTTGCGGTTGTCAGGCGACAGGGTGTCGAGCCACTGCTCCATCTTGAGCATGTTGAGCGTCGTCACACCCAGGATCTGCGTCTCGCCTCGCTCGAAGAGCGCTGACCCATGCACACGCGGCAGCACGTCGACCTCGGCCGCGAGCACACGGATATCGCGAGGGCCACGGCCGTCGATGCGGACCTTGTCGCGCAGGACGCGCTCACGCACGCTCTTCTTCGTCACGCTGCGCATCGCCGCGCTGATCTCCTTCTCGCGACCCTCGAAGCGGCCGGAGAGGGATGCCACGACATCGGCCTTGATGGCATCGAGGGCATCCTCGCGCTCGGCCTTGCCGACGATCGTGAGCGCCTTGGCCACCTTGGCGGACGCGAGCTCGGAAACGGCGTCGTACACGTCGTCGCCGTAGTCGAGGAAGACGGGGAACTCCCCGACCGGCTTGGCGGCCGCGTCGGCCAGCGACTGCTGCGCCTCGCACAGGGCCCGGATGAAGACCTTGGACGCCTCGAGGCCCTCGGCCACGACGGTCTCCGTCGGTGCCTTCGCGCCACTGGCGACCATGTCGATCGTGCCGGTGGTGGCCTCGGCCTCCACCATCATGATCGCCACATCATCACCCACGACACGCCCGGCGACGACCATGTCGAAGACAGCGCGCTCGAGATCGGAGTGACGGGGGAAGGCAACCCACTGGCCGTCGATGAGCGCCACGCGGACGCCACCGATCGGACCCGAGAAGGGAAGCCCGGCGATCTGGGTCGACGCCGACGCCGCATTGATCGCGAGCACGTCGTACAGGTCATCGGGGTTGAGCGACAGTACGGTGACCACGATCTGGATCTCGTTGCGCAGGCCCTTGACGAAGGACGGACGCAGGGGACGGTCGATGAGTCGGCACGTGAGGATCGCATCCTCGGTCGGACGCCCCTCACGACGGAAGAACGAGCCGGGGATCCGGCCCACGGAGTACATCCGCTCCTCGACGTCGACGGTGAGGGGGAAGAAGTCGAAGTGCTCCTTGGGCTGCTTCGACGCGGTGGTGGCGCTGAGCACCATGGTGTCGTCGTCGAGGAACGCGGCGACGCTGCCGGCGGCCTGGCGTGCCAGACGACCGGTCTCGAAACGGATCGTGCGAGTGCCGAACGCGCCGTTATCGAGCACGGCCTCGGCTGTGGTGAGGGAACCCTCCACGGGAAACTCCTTAGGGCGATGGTCGCAAGCGACCGGACGCGCGCCGACATAATCGCCTCGATGCCCGACCGTCAGGTCGATGTCGGTGAGGCGATCGCCCTATCGGGAGCGGTCTTCGATCGAGGCCGCCGGGTCATCCGACCCGGGAGCCACTACCGAGGACCGACCGATCGTGGGCGGCGCGGCGTCGTGTGAGTGATGACTATTCAGTTGTCCCCGGATCCGTCAGCGACGGATCCATGAGCTGACCCGGATCCGTCAGCGACGGATCCCGAGCCGCTCGATGATCGAGCGGTAGCGCGCGATATCCGTGCGCTGGAGGTACTGGAGGAGGCGTCGGCGCTGGCCGACCAGGATGAGCAGACCACGACGCGAGTGGTGGTCGTGCTTGTGGCTCTTCAGGTGCTCGGTGAGGTCGCTGATGCGACGCGTGAGCATCGCGATCTGTACCTCAGGGCTGCCCGTATCCTCGGGCGAGGAGCCGTACTCGGAGATGATCTGCTTCTTTACGGCGCTATCCAGCGACATGATGTCCTCTCGGGCGCGTCGGCCACCTCGGCCCCGAGCCAGGAGGCTCGACCAGCAGGCAGTGACCCCGGCGGGGTCGTCACGAGTCCCCGGGCGCCCGCCCTAGGACCGTCGGGGAAGAGGGTATCAGCCGGTGAGGACTGCCTGAGCAGCGGCGACGTCCCGGCCCATCTGCTCCACCAGGTCCTCCACGGAGGCGAAGACCTCCTGGCCGCGCAGGCGAGCGACGAGATCGACGGCCACGTAGTCCCCGTAGACGTCGAGGTCGTCGCGGCCGATCGCATAGGCCTCCACCCGGCGCTCCGAGCCCGCGAACTGCGGATTGGTGCCGATCGAGACAGCCGCCGGCATCGACTCCCCCGCCACTACGAGCCAGCCGGCGTAGACCCCGTCGGGCGGAATCGCCAGGCCGGTGGCCACTTCGACGTTGGCGGTCGGGTAGCCGAGCTCACGACCGCGCTGGTCCCCGCGCACGACGGTGCCCTCGAGGCGGTGCGGCCTTCCGAGCATGGCCGACGCGGCCTCCAACTCGCCGGCGGCAATGCTCGCGCGGATACGCGTCGAGGACCACACCCCACCGGCATCGCCGGGGATCTCCTCCGACACCAGTGGCACGACCTCGACGGCGAAGCCCAGGTCGCGGCCAAGCGAGGCGAGCATCGCCGTGTCACCGGCAGCCTTCGCGCCGAAGCGGAAGTTGTATCCCACGATGACGGCATCGGCCGCGATCGACGGATCCTCGCGCAGGAGTCGTGCGAACTCCTCCGGGGTGCGCGCTGCCAACTCGGGCGTGAACGGCAGGACCACGACCTCGTCAGCGCCGGCCTCGCGCAGCAGCGCTTCCCTGCGTTCGACCGTTGCGAGAGCAGCGGGAGCCTGGCCCGGGCGAAGCACAACGGCCGGATGCCGGTCGAAGGTCACGGCCACAACCCGGTCTCCCGGTCCGTCGCCCGCGTATTCCCTGGCCCTGCGGATGAGGGCCCGGTGACCGCCATGGACGCCGTCGAAGTTGCCGATGATCGCGACGCGCACGTGCGAAGCCTGCCACGGGGCTCTTGCGTGCGAGGATGTGACCTCCGGGCGCCCGGGCGCCCCGGATCTTGGGAGACCACGTGGCGGATCGCCTGCTGCTGCACATCGGCACGCAGAAGTCGGGTACGACGTACCTGCAGCGGGTGCTCGCGCGCCTGTCCGGCGATCTGAAACGCGACGGCGTGCTCTACCCCACGCGGCTGCAGGGGCGCAGGGAGATCTACAACCACGAGGCGGCCGCCTATGGCCTCCTTGGCACGCAGAGCTTCCCGTGGGTTGCAGCCGCACGAGCAGAGGGCCAGAGGTCCGCCTGGGACCGGCTCCGACGCAAGGTGCAGGAGTGGGACGGCACGGCCATCGTCTCCGGGGAGGCCCTCTCCGTCGTCGATCCATCGGCAGCGCGCCAACTCGTGGACTCCCTCGGTGTGTCCAACACCCACGTGATCATCACCGCGCGGGATCTCGGCCGTGTCCTGCCGAGTTCATGGCAGCAGCACATCCGCAACGGGCGGTCGACCAGCTTTGCGAGCTACCTCCAGCAGCAGGCCGAGCGCCGCGGCGAGGGTTCCGCGAGCGATCTCGCGCGACGCTGGGATGACGATCCGGAGCAGACCTTCTGGCGGGCCTATGCCATCGGCGGCCTGGTCGGGCGCTGGGCACCCCTGGCCCGCACCGTGAGTGTCGTGACCGTCCCGCGCCGCGGCTCCGCACCCGATGAGTTGTGGCACCGCTTCCGCCGTGCCCTCGATGTGGGGTCCGTCCTGCCCGAGACTCCCCCGACGATCGATGACCTCGAGGCCAACGTCGGCCTCACCGAGCCCGAGGTGCTGGTGATCGCCGCGCTCAATCGCCAGATCGATTCCACGAAGGCCGACAGCCCCGACATGCGTGCCCTGCGTGCCCGCATCGTGCGCGATGCCTTCGCCACGCGCTCCGACCGTGGCGCGCCGGTGCGCATCCCGGAGTCCTGGGTGCCCCGTGTCACCGCCTGGGCGAACGACGACCTGGCCGTGCTGCGGGCAACGTCGGCGATCATCGTCGGGTCGGAGTCCGACCTCACGGTGGAACCTCCGGGAGGACCCTCTGGTCCCGGTGCCAGCGCCGACGATGTGGCTCGAGCGGCGGGCGCGGCCATCGCGTATCTGGCCGGGTCGGGCACCTAGACTGCCGACGTGCTCGTCCTCGTCTGCGGTATGCACCGCTCCGGCTCCACGCTCGTGTGGCAGATCACTCGGCAGTTACTCGAGGGCGCTCCGGGCCTGCGCAATCCGAGAGGCATCTCGACAGAGGAGTACCCGGCAGCTGCAGCGAATCCCGATGACCTGCTCATGGCGAAGGTGCACTTCCGCCCGGCACTCGATCGCGGGGAATTCCCCGACGAGGGTGCCCGCTACCTCTACACCTACCGCGACCCCCGCGATGTCGTCGCCTCGCTCTACCGCAAGGGCCGCTACAAGCCCGACGACCCGGACCGTGGCGCCCGCCCGAGCAGGCTCATCGTCCGGCGCGAGTTGCGGGGCGACGAATTCTGGACCTCCAAGTCCGACGTGTGGATCGGTCGTTACGAGGATTTCCGCGACGATGTCCCCGGCCTCGTGAGGACCCTGGCCGACTACCTCGGCATCTCCGTCGATGACGCGCGGGTCTCCACCATCGTGGCCGAGGTCGACCTCGCCGCCCAGGAGGAGCGGGCCAAGGCCGCGCGCGATCGAGGAGTCGACGACGACTTGCGCGTCACCTCCAACCACATCACCGATGGGCGCGAAGGCGCATGGCGCGACACGCTCACACCCGAGGAGCTCGTCGCGATCGAGGCCGAAAGCGCTCGCTGGCTCGTCGAGCATGGCTACGCCGTCGAGACCGAGGTCGGCCGACGCAAGACCGCCGACCTGCGCGGCGCTGACGTGCCCGCGCGCCAGCCGGCCCCGCGCGCCACTCCCCCGCGTCGCCGCGGTCGCGAGCGCTGGGCGCTGCCGCTGCTCATCATCGCTGCTGTGCTCGGCATCGTCGGAGTGCTCGCCGCCTTCGCCGCTCCTGCATTCTCCGTGATCCCGTGGGTCATTGCTCTCGCATCCGGAGTCGTCGGCGGCTACCTCTGGGGCCGAGAGGGCTACGCGCTCCTTCCGCGCCGGCGTCGCTGACATGGCGCGCCGGGTCGTCCTGCACATCGGTCCGCGCAAGACCGCAACGACGTACCTGCAGCGTGTCCTCCAGGCACTGGTCCTCGAGGGGCGTCTCGACCCCACCGTCTATCCGATCGCCACCCGTGACCGCACCGATCACAACCACGTACCGGGCCTGATCGACCTCGCGCGCGAGGCAGGCGCCATCGGTCTGCAGGACGACGCCTGGCGGGATCAGGACGGCAGCGAGGCCCAGGCCCTCATCGACGCAGTGCGGGCCGCGCCCGGGACCGTGATCCTGTCGGCAGAGGCTCTCTCCGTGCTGCCGGCAGAGGGTGCCCGCGCCGTCATCTCCGCCTTTGCCCCCGCGGCTGTCGACGTCGTCATCACCGCTCGCGACCTGGGACGCGTGATCCCCAGCTCGTGGCAGCAGCACATGCGCAACGGCAACTTCGAGTCCTACGCCGACTACCTCGCCCTGCGCGTCGAGGAGCGTGCCTCGCGGGTCTACGAGACGCAATTGCGGCGCGGCTTCTGGCGGGCCTACCGCTACGCCGACCTGGCGCTGCGTTGGCAGGAGGCGGGTGCACGGTCCGTGACCGTGGTG
>JBEGMG010000271.1:0-2780 GCA_041183165.1 Actinomycetota bacterium
GACCTGGAGTGCTCTCCACCAGCTTCAGGTTGTACTTCTTGCCACGATACGGGAACGCGGAGTACGCACCTTTGCCCTTGCGGCCGCTGCTGCCGCCGGCAAGAGAGTGCGGCTTCGTGCCGAGGATGTAGAGATGGCGATGGCGAGCGGTCGGCCCGACCGTGCTCGCAGCCATCTCCTTGACTCGCAGCCGGTTGCGCCGGACGCGCACGCTCTTCGCCAGATTGCCTGACATCGTAGGCAGCGCACGCTTCATCTTGTTCTGCGGGATGCGCGCCGCTTCGAACCAGATCTTGCCGACCTGCTTGGAGAAGTACTTGTACTTGTACGGGTTCAGTCGCTTGTATGCGGCGTTGACCGACCGCTGGTCGACCTGGAGGCCGATTGTGATGCCCGCCTGGGCGGTCGATGTTCCGAAGCTTGTGGCTCGGCCGGAGCCGCTTCTGGCGCCGATGATCTGGATCGGCGCCATTGGCTAGAGGCTCGCGAGGCTACAGACGACCGTCGCACCCACCGACTGGCCCCAGGTCGAGTCATAGACGATCCTGGCCGTGATGTCGTACAGGTTGACGCCGTCAGCCTCCGACGAGAGAGGGTTGACCGTCTCGTATTCCACGGCGAACTGGAACTGCGCCGAGTAGTTGCTCGCGCCCAGCGTCGGCCCGGTGGCCTTCATCTGGACGAAGT
The DNA here is from genome assembly GCA_041183165.1 of Actinomycetota bacterium. Taxonomy (GTDB): domain Bacteria; phylum Actinomycetota; class Actinomycetes; order S36-B12; family S36-B12; genus Mxb001. The sequence continues at coordinate 688 of JBEGMG010000271.1, forward strand.
CGATCGTGCCGGCAGAGCCCTTGTCGTAGAACTGGGTGATCGCGGTGGCGTTGGACTCCACAATCATGTGCAGCGTGCCGGCAACGGGCTGGCTCTCGACCATCTGACCGAAGTACGCGAGACCGTCGTGGTAGAAGCGCGGAGTAAGGCCCGTCGTCCACTCCGCGTCCCAGGAGACGAGGAAGTTGGGGATGTCCGAAGCTCCGGACAGGCCGCTCTGGGCGGTCGCGAAGCGCGGCTTCCAGAGGTAGCCAGGGATGCGGACCGGATTGCCGAGCGTGAGCGCGGTCTTGCTGGACTTCGTCGCCTGACGACCCACGAAGTCGGCTTCGAAGTTGGTCAGACCCTGCGGCTCCGCCGAGATGCGGACTCGACTCGCCTGGCAGTACTCGCTCTCGTAGTTCTGAACGTCGTCGCCGTACTCGATCGTGTAGCTCACGGCGGAGCCGGTCGCCGTGCCGCCCCAGGCGTGTCCCCAGGTGACGGCCGTCGAGCCGGTGCCGGCGGTGCCGCCGCCGGGGAAGATCAGGAAGTACGGGAGCTCATCGAAGGCGATGCCCGTGTCGTCCGGCGTGCGGTACGAGATGGACACCATCGTGCCCTGCTGCGTCGAGTAGGAGATCGGCGTCCGCGTGCCCGTCGAGCGGCCTTCGTGGAACGTCTTCATCCAGTCGATCTGGAAGGTGCCATTCAGGTCGGGGGCAAAACGCCGCGTCGCGGCAACGGCAGTACCCGGGGTGGTTTCCTTGCCGATCTGGAAGTGAGAGAGAAGCCTGACTCCCGGCACGTCGTTCTCCTACTGTTGCGGGTTGATGCCTTCCACGAGATGCACTTCGACCGTCAGCTCGACCCCGAAGTATTCGATATCGGCATGCTGCATCGTGCCCGCCTGGGATGCCGTTATGAATGAGTGTGTCACACCGTTGCTACTCTGGCCCAGGGCAAGCTGGCCCATGAGCTGCTCGATGAGCACGCTGTGCCACTTGTTGACCAGCGTCGCGCCTCGCGGGGTGTCATGCATCGGAGCCAGGAAGATGCGGACGTTGAAGGTCAGATCGCCCACGCGGCTCGCGCCGGCGTTGAATCCCCACGAACCCTGCGGCGGGTAGACGACGACAGCCGGCAGACTGGTCAGCGCGCCAGGCACCTCAGCCGTCGAGCTCGAGATGTTCGGATAGCCGCTCGGCGGCGTGATGTTCGCTGCGGTGAAGCGGCCGGCGAGCGCGGTCGCGATGGCCTGGATGTCCATCAGATGGCGAACATCGGGCTGATCATGTTGCGGAAGCGATCGAGGACGGCCCGGTATTCCGGCTCCGGCAGGAAGCGGACGATGGCCTGTCCGAAGTCGGTGTTCCCAACGACCATCATCTCGCCGGCCTGGCGAGCCTGGAACATGCGCGTCGCCATGATGTCTGCCACGGCCGCGAGCTCCGGCGGGACCGTCGCCCAGCCCCAGCCTCCGCCGGCCCCCGGCGTCACCCGCACCGTATCAAAGCCAGGCGTAAAGACGCCGTACGTCTTCGCCGTGTCCTTGAGCACGATCTTCCACGCCGGCCATCCGCTGGGCCGGTCGTAGTCGTGCGGCCGGAGCGTGTACTCCGTCGCGGCCATCGTGCTGAACGTGCCGTCCGTCTCGTCGGCGATCTCCAGCGTCCCGATGCTCCGCAGCCCCTGGCGGACCCAGAGCACGTCCTCGCCGTTACCGTCGAACGTGCGCGTCGCGGTGCCGGCGTCGCCGATGGGCGCGCCGATGTAGCCCTCGATCATCTCGTTGCACGCCGTCGCCACCGCGCCCAGGATCGCATCCGAGTTCGTGTCCGTGATGCCCATGCGCGTCTTCAGCGCGGAGAGGCTCGTATAGGCGATCGCAGCCACTAGCGCGTCTCCATCATGTTCTGGATCTCCATCGTCTCAGCCCCAGTCGAGATCGCGGAGTCGCTCGATGCTGGCTTCCCAGTAACCCAGCGGGAGCGCACGATCGAACGGCGTCGAATGCTGCTCGCCAGAGCGCGGCGGAGCACCCCACTTGCTGATGTAGTAGGAGACGTTCCTGGCGTATGTCCGTGCATTGTTCCGCAGACCTGCCTCGTCCG
>JBEGMG010000272.1:0-8006 GCA_041183165.1 Actinomycetota bacterium
GTCGGGCGCTGCGGGCGAGGCGGCAGTGCGGACCCTTGCCGAGCGCCTCGGCGCACCGGTCGTCACGACGTATGCCGGTCGCGGTGTCATGGCTGGCCACCCGCTTGCGGTCGAGACGTCCACGCACGAGCCGGAGGTCGAGGCCCTGATCGGCAGCGCCGACCTCCTGCTCGTGGTCGGCAGTGGATTCGACGCCATGCACACCAAGAACTGGAAGATGGCCGTGCCCGCACGACGCGCCGCGATCGCGCTCGGGGCAGAGATCGGTCGCACGGTCGACTGGGACGTGCTCGTGTCGGCGGACCTCGTTGAGACGATTAACGCACTGCTGCCCCTGCTGCCCGCCGAGCCTCGACAGCCCTGGGCACCCGCAGACGTGCGCGACCGAGTGCAGTCACGGCTGCGTGCCGACGCGCGCACCTCACCGGCTATCGACTTCGTCTCGGCGATCGACACCTGGCCCGAGCAGGGCGTGATCGTCACCGACATGTGCATCCCCGGGTACTGGACGAGCAGTCACGGGCGGCAGCCACGACCTCGGCGACTCCTCAATCCCGTCGGGTGGGGCACGCTCGGATACGCGCTGCCTGCGGCGATCGGTCCCGCGGCTGCTGGCCTACCGACGCTCGCAGTGTGCGGTGATGGCGGCCCGATGTTCGCACTCGGCGAACTCGCCGCCCTCGTGCAGGAGCAGCTGCCCGTCACGCTCCTCGTCGTCGACGATGGCGGCTACGGCATGCTGCGCTTCGATCAGCAGGTCTTCGGCCATCCGGAGCGCGGCGTAGACCTGGTCACACCTGACTGGGAGCTGCTTGCGCAGTCCTTCGGGATCGACTTCGCCGAGGTGAGCGACGCGGATGCGCTGCGCGACGCGCTGGCGTCGGCTGCCGCTCGGCCGGGACCGAGCCTCATCCTGCAGCGCACGCTCCTGTACCCGCCGGCATCGACGAGCCCTCGCTGGTTCGAGTCGTCCACCGGCCCCGTCGAGACGGCGTAGCGGCACCCGGGCCGGGGATTTCGCACCTCAGTGGTCGATTTTCGGTCCCATACGTGCGCAATCAGGGGAGAGGGCACGGGTTGAGGCTGTGGATGGTGCGAGGCACACCTCGCCGCGACGGAGCATCCTGGCCGCGTGCGAGCAGACGAAGGCAGCCTGAGGGATCTTGCGCGGTCCAGGCATGGAGTGGTGAGCAGCGACGAAGCACTCGCTGCAGGCTTCACCTACCGGACGATCCGAACCCGAGTCGACCGGGGTAGTTGGGCCCGCTCGGGAAGGACGATCATCATTCGCGACCTGCACAATGCAGGTGACTTGGCGACCGCGTGGATCCTCCACCTGCACGCCGGCCCCGATTCCTCCGTCAGCGGACCCCTCGCGATGCGCCTTCAAGGCTGGGACGTCCCCGGTGCTGATCACCTCGTCCTCAATCCCACGGATAGACGCGCTTCGATCGACCTCGACGTTCGTGTCCTGCGGCGGGAGTCCGGGGTGGTGGTGACGTGCCCTGGCAGCCCGCCGATGGTGCCGCGCATGGACGCATTGATCGACACCCTGGTCTGCCGACCGGCTCACCGGGCGCGCGAACTTCTGGATCTCGCCTTACAGAGACGGTGGATCGGATTGTCGGATCTGGATGCCGCCGTAGCAAGGCGATCCGGGGCCGGTCGTCGCGGCCAGGGACGCCTGAGCCAGTTGCGTGATCGCGCAGCGTCAGGGTCCCGGTCGGAGGCCGAGCAGCGGATGGCGGCTCTGCTGCGTCAGACAGCGGGCTCCTGGATCGCCAACTACGCCGTCCGCGACGAAGGAGGTCGGATTCTCGCCGAGATCGACTTCGCAGATCCGGGGTTGATGATCGCCATTGAGGTTGACGGCCGCGCCTTCCACTCCGATCGCAGGTCCTTCGAGCGCGATCGCGAGCGTCAGAACATGCTCACACTCCGAGGATGGGTGGTCCTGCGCTTCACCTGGGAGCGGATCGTGAACGACCCCGACGGGGTGATCGCCGAGATTGAAGCGGTGAGAGCCATCGGCATCGCGAGATGACACCTCACACAGGCTGATTCATCCGGCGCGACTCGTGATTGCGCACGTGGGGAACCGGAAATCGACCACTCACGTGCGCAATCCGCGCAATACCGCTGATCGACAGGATCCCCTGGCGGGCCCGGCAGCGCGATCGCGCGCGGCGGGTCAGCCTTTGCGGCCGATGATGAGGTCCGCGACGAGCCCGGTCCATCCAGTCTGGTGGGAAGCGCCGAGACCGGCGCCGTTGTCGCCGTGGAAGTACTCATAGAAGAGGGGGTCGTGCCAGCGCGGGTCCTTCTGGAAGCGCTCGGATCCACCGAACACCGGCCGCGTGCCGTCAGGTGCCTCCTCGAACACGGAGATGAGACGCCTCCTGATCTCGGCCGCAACCTCCTGGAGATTCATCATCACCCCACTTCCCGTCGGGCACTCCACGGTGAAGTCGTCCCCGAGATAGAGGTAGTAGCGCTCGAGGGCTTCGATGACGAGGTGGTTGATGGGGAACCAGACGGGGCCCCGCCAATTGGAGTTGCCGCCGTAGATCGGCGTCGTGGACTCCGCGGGCTCGTAGTCGATGCCGTACTCCTGCCCATCCACATTGATCTGGTACGGCGCGCCCTCGAGACGCTTCGACACCGACCGCAGGCCGTGGGGCGACAGCATGGAGTCCTCGCTCAGCACCTCCAGAAGCACCCGGCGTAGACGATCGGGATCGACCACCGTGAGCAGGGCCTTGTTGCCCGTCTCGTCGTGACGCACTTGGAGGAACCCGGTGCTGTGCTGGTTGTCGTTGGCCTCCTGTCCGATCCCTCGTCGACGCAGGAAGTCGGCGAGACGCTGCTGATAGCGCGGCGACGCCGCGAAGCGCGAGCCTTGGTCGATGAACGCTCCCGCGAGCACGGGGATCACGCCGACGAGCGAGCGCACCCGGATCGGCTCGCGACTTCCATCGGGGCGCACGAGCTGGTCGTAGAAGAAGCCGTCCTCTGCATCGAAGAGGCCCACCGTCGCCATGCCGTCGGTGATGGTCGCGAAGTGCTCGAGGAACTTCAGCGCCATGGGGGCGTAGGCATCGTCATGCGGCGCCAGCCGGATGGCCATGCGCAGCATCATGAGCGCGTAGAAGGCCATCCACGATGTGCCATCCGCCTGCTCGATGACGTAGCCCTCGGGAAGGTGCGACCGGTCGATCGGTCCGATGTTGTCCAGGCCGAGGAAGCCACCCTCGAAAACGTTATTGCCCTCCCGGTCCACCTTGTTGACCCACCAGGTGAAGTTGATGAGCAGCTTCTGGAAGACGCGCGCGAGGAAGTCGAGATCGCGAGAGCCGTCGATCTCGAAGACTCGAATCGCCGCCCAGGCATGGACCGGTGGGTTGACGTCGTCGAAGTTCCACTCGTACGCCGGTAGCGCGCCATTGGGGTGCATGTACCACTCGCGGAGCATGAGCAAGAGCTGGTACTTCGCATACTCCGCATCGATGTGCGAGAAGACGACTGTGTGGAAGGCGAGGTCCCACGCGGCGAACCAGGGGTACTCCCACGAGTCGGGCATCGACATGACGTCATAGGCGTCGAGATGGCGCCAACGCATGTTGCGGGAAAGCGCGTGCCCGGGCGGAGGCGGTGGCTCGGTGGGATCACCGTCCAGCCATCGCGCTACGTCGTACCGGAAGAACTGCTTGCACCAGATCATGCCCGCGAAGGCACGACGCATGATGTCTGCCTGATCCGCCGAGGCGTGTGGCGGCGTGAGCCCAGCGTAGAACTCGTCGGCTTCGCGCTCGCGCGTCTGCATGAGGGTGTCGAAGCGAGTCTCGGCCCAACCAGGGTCGGGGTGATCGCCCTCGCTGGGCGACCACAGACGCAGCCGCACCTCCACCGTCTCCCCTGCCGGCACCGTGAGCGCGTAGTGCCACGAGCACTTCGTGCCCTGGTGATCGGGATTGACGGTGGCCGCCCCATGGACGACGTAGTCGTTGATGCCGTCCTTGGGATAGGGCCGGTCGAGAGGAGTGCCGAAGACGCGCTGGGTGTTGGTGCGGTTGTCGCAGAAGAGCGCCTCGGGCACCGTGCCATCCGAGGCCGATGCCGCATCGAGGTGATAGGTGCCCAGCCGCCAGTGATCGGCAACGATGCTGCCGGCATCCAGGGCGAACTGCGGCACGGGTCGACCCTTCCCCCAGGACCAGGTGTCGCGGAAGATCGCCGTGGGCAGCAGATGCAGAGTGTCCGTGTCCGGTCCGGCATTCGTGACCCGGATGCGGATAGCCGTGTCTGTCGGATCGTTTTTCGCGTAGGCAACATCGACGATCCAGTAGCGGTCCTCGTCGAAGGCCCCGGTGTCGAGCAGCTCGAACTCAGGATCCTGGCGCGTGCGCGAGCCGTTGACGGAGACCAACTGCTCATACGGGAACGCCGTCTGCGGGTAGTGGTAGTGCGCACGCAGCCATGCGTGCGAGGGGGTGGCATCGTCGTACCACCAGTACTCCTTGGCGTCCTCGCCATGATTGCCCTGCCAGCCGTCGAGGCCGAAGAACCTGTCTTTCACATGGCCGTCGCGGCCGTTCCACATGGCGAGCGAGAAGGCGAGGTCCTGGTGCAGGTCGCAGAAGCCGAGGATGCCGTCCTCGCTCCAGCGGAAGGTCCGCGATCGAGCCTCGTCGTAGGGCAGATAGCGCCAGGCGTCGCCGTCATCGGAATAGTCCTCGCGGACAGTCCCCCAGGCCCTCTCCGCGAGGTAGGGACCCCAGAGGTACCAGGGCCCGGCCTCCTCCGGTCCGAAGCGGTAGTCACCGCAGTCAGCCATACGTTCCTGCTCACCGTTCACCCCCCGATCCTGCCCTGATCCGAGGTAGCGTGGGCCACCGACCTGCAGGATCGACCGGGAGAGACATGAGCCGCCGCATCGCCCTCGTCGCGACGCTGATCGTTGCCCTCGCCCTGGGGACGGGCATTGGCTCCGCCGCGGCCGCCCCCATTCCCGGAGGCCTGCCCCTCATCTACGGCGACCGCGGTCCGGACGTCCACAAGGCGCAGTACCGGCTCGACTGGCTCGGCTACCACCTGCGCAACAAGGAGGTCGACAACGACTTCTTCGGCCGATCGACCAAGGCGGCCGTCAAGGATTTCCAGCGCAAGTTCTTCCTGCCCATCAACGGCAAGCTCAACAAGGACACCTGGAAGATGCTCGACAAGGTCGGCGACCACGTCGGTGAGCTCCCCAAGTCGTGCCTGAAGGAGCGGCAGGTCCTGTGCATCGACAAGACCTCCAAGCTCCTGCGCTACGTCCTCAAGGGCAGGGTCGTGCAGACGCTCGATGTGCGCTTCGGCGTACCCGGCTTGGAAACACCGACCGGGAGCTACCGCGTCTACTACAAGGATCGCTACGCCACCTCGGGTATCAACGGCCCGGATCAGCCGCGTGCTCCGATGCCCTACGCGATGTTCTTCAACGGCGACATCGCGGTCCACTACTCGCCGACCTTTGCGGCCAGTGGCTACTACCCCGGTGGTGGCTCGCACGGCTGCGTCAACGTCGCCGACCTCCAGGGCGTGTCCTGGCTCTTCGACCAGATCCCCGTCGGGACCCTCGTGCACGTCTACTGGGGCTAGCGGCGCGTGAGCACTCGCGTCGTACTCCTGGGCTACGGCCTTGCCGGTCGCGTCTTCCACGCGCCGCTCATCAATGCGGAGCCCGATCTCGATCTCATCGCGGTCGTGACATCCGACCCTGAGCGCCAAGCGCAGGTGCGGGCCGATCTGCCCGGAGTCGAGGTTCTGCTGACAGCCGAGGACGCGTGGGCGAGCGGCGCAGATCTCGCCGTCGTGGCCACGGCCAACTCGGCCCACGTGCCCCAGGCGACCGCTGCCCTCAACTCCGGCATGCACGTCGTCGTCGACAAGCCCCTCGCTGGCTCCGCTGCGCAGGCGCAGGCACTGATCGATCTCGCGCGGGCTCGGGGCCGCCAGCTCCATGTCTTCCAGAATCGGAGGTGGGACTCCGAGATCCTCACCGCACAGCGCGCTATCCGAGATGGACGCGTCGGCACCCCGCACCGGCTCGAGTCCCGCTTCGAGCGCTGGCGGCCCACTCCGAAGGGTGGTTGGCGCGAGGAGGGGGCGCTCGAAGATCTCCCGGGGCTGCTCTACGACCTGGGCGCACACCTCGTCGACCAGGCTCTGCACCTGCTCGGCCCGGTGGAGCGCGTCTTCGCGAGCGTACGCCGGGTGCGACCGGCTGTCGTCACCGACGACGACACGCAGGTATTCCTCGAGCACGTCTCCGGAGCGGTGAGCATCCTCAGCGTGAGCGCCGCCTCAGCCTTCACCGGTCCCCGGCTGCGCCTCCTGGGCACGGGAGGCGGCCTCTGGATCGACACGCTCGACACCCAGGAGGATGCGCTGCGCGCAGGGCGCGTGCCCGGTGACGCCGACTGGGGCGCCGAGGCCGATGACGCATGGGTGGTCACCGACACCGACGCGCCTCGATCCCTTGCGCGCGAGCGCGGGGACTGGCCGGCCTACTACCGGGGCGTCGTGGCGTCCCTGCGAGGTGAGGGCTCACCACCTGTAGACCCGCGTGATGTCGTCGAGAACCTGCGGGTCATCGAGGCCGCACACGAGTCAGGGCGCAGCGGCACCGCCGTGCTGCTCGATCCCCCGGCCGGTCACATCGCGTGACGCAGGGCTAGCTCGCGGCGCTGTCGCGGAGCATGCCCACCGGGTCCTCGAGTAGCGCACTGAAGGCAAGTTCGGACGCACCGATCAGCGGCGCATCCCCACCGAGTTCAGACGAGGTGATGCGCACGAGGTCACGTGCCGCCGGCAGCGCGGTCGCCAATTGCGCGAGCACCCTCTCACCCGCGACGGCGTACACGACGCCCAGGTGACCACCCAGGACGATCGACTGCGGGTTCAGCGTGTTGACGAGGTTGACCAGGCCCATCCCCAGCCAGTCGGCGACACTGGCAAACGCAGCGAGCACTTCAGGATCGCCTCGTTCGGCACCGTCGATGATCGCGCCAAGGCTCTCGGAGGCGGACACTCCAGCTGCGCGAGCGAGCGCGGCGAATCCAATTTCGGTCTCCCAGCACCCGCGCGCTCCGCAGCGGCACGTGTGGCCCTGCGGGTTGATGCGCATATGGCCGAACTCGCCGCCGTAGCCGCCCGCACCCACCAGGGGGCGCCCGTCGACGAAGACACCGCCGCCGACACCGATGTCACCGGCAAGGTAGACCACGGTGCTGCTATCGCGCGCACTGCCGCGCACCTGCTCGGCCAGCACACCGAGATCCGCGTCGTTGCGCACGGACACGTCACCGCGTCCGCCACCGAGCCTGTCACCCAGGAACTCCCCGAGGGGCACGTCGGTCCAGCCGAGGTTGGGTGCGAAGCGCACAAGCCCATCGGTCGCGCGTACGACGCCAGGCACGCCGGCGCACACGCCGACAAGCGATGCGCCAGGCGGGAGCGCCTCCATGACCTCGCGGCTCACCCCGACGACCTCGTCCAGGAGCGCCTCGCGATTCCCGCCCCGGTGCCGTCGCTCCTCACGGGCGAAGACCTCGCCACCCAGGCCCACGAGTGCGGCAACGGTGCGCTCAACGCGCAGGTCCAGGGCGAGGACCGCAACCGAGGTCGAGACCGGCTCCACGACGAGAGACGGGCGACCCACACCGCGGACATCTCCCGCACGTTCGCGCACCAGGCCCAGCGCGGCGAGGGTGCTCACGAGGTCACCCACGGTGCTGCGATTGAGCCCGGTGACCGCGGTGAGGTGCGACCGCGACTGGGCTCCGCCGAGATGCAGCAGGCGCAGCACCGTAGACAGGTTGGAACGACGTACCTCGTCCTGGGTCGCCCCGGCAAGGGAGGGCACGGAAGCCCCTAACTGCCGGTGGCGGCAGTGCGCCTACGCGAGATCGCGTCGACGCTGGCTGCGACGAGCAGCACCAGGCCGGTCACAATGAACTGAATGC